>CAZTAR010000099.1:0-12502 GCA_964611695.1 uncultured Planctomycetaceae bacterium
GCATGGTCGAGCGGAAGCACAAGAACCCGAAGAAGGACATCGGTAGCAAGACACTTCTTTACGCGGACCGTTGTGTGCTTTGCGGGCGATGCATCCGTTTTTGTGACGAAGTCGCCGGCACGTCTGAGCTATGCCTCGTGAATCGGGGCAGCCGTCAAGAGGTCGACGTTTTTCCCGGCATACCCTTGGAGAATCCGATCCAGGGGAATGTGGTGGATGTCTGCCCGGTCGGCTCGCACTTGGATAAAGATTTCCTGATGAAGCAGCGCGTCTGGTTCCTGTCCAGCGCGAATAGCATTTGCCCGGGTTGTTCCGCCGGATGTGCAATCCGGATCGACCACAACGAAGGGCGAATACAGCGTCTCAAACCGCGCTACAACCCCGGCGTGAATGATTGGTGGATGTGCGACGAGGGACGCTTCGGCTGGAAATACGTTCACGGATCGGATCGGCTGGTTCGGTTGACCATCCGGCGCGGCGCGGCGATTGAATCCCCCGATTGGGCGGCACTACCTCAGATCGTGCGATCCAGGTTCGAGCAAGTTGCCAATCGCGATGGCGGGGAAAAGATCGCCGCCGTACTCTCGCCGTTGATGAGTTGTGAAGAAGCCTGGCTGCTGGCGGAATTTGTTCGGAATGTCGCGCCGGGCGCCACGCTTGTCGCAGGCCCCATGGTCACGGTCGGCGAAGATCAGAGGTTCCCGCAAGGGTGTGACGGTGATGCCAAATTCACGATTCGTGCCGAGAAGTGCCCGAACAGACGTGGCATCGAGAGGGTGCTTGCTGCCGCGGGCGGATTGGTAAAGACATTCGATGAGTTTATCACCGCCGCTGGCGACGGCGCTTTTTCCGCAGCGTGGATCGCCGGTGGATATCCCGGTGGCTGGGTTCAGAAAGAATGGACGGCCGCGATTGGCCGCATCGAGATGGTCGTCGCGCAGGATATCCTGCCGAATCCAATCGTCGAGGCGGCCGCGATTGTCGTGCCGAGTTGTGCGTGGGCCGAGCGGGCCGGCTGTTTTATCAATTGCGACGGCAAGGTGCAGGCGTTTGACGCCGCAATCCGACCGCCACAGGGCTGCCGGCGGGACGGCATTTATCTTCATGCTTTAGCTGGGCGGCAAGGCCTGTACAATGCCGCGGAGGTTCGCCGGGCGATGGCGGAGACGATGCCAGAATTTGCAGAGTTGCACGTGCCGCCACAAAGGCCCAAGCACGCGCATTAAGGACGTACGGGAGTATCTGGAGAGTAGCTCAAGAACTGTGGCACAGGCGTCCCGCCTGTGTGTTCACCGGCGAGACGCCGGTGCCACAAATAGTGTCGGCCGGCGCGAACGAACGGAAGAATCGCTCAAACTGGAAGCGGCTTCAAAATGGTGGCTCCTGTGCCACATGGTGATTGGATCGACGCAAGTGGTGGAATGGATCAAGCATAGTCTGCTAGCCGACCAGTTCGCATTTAGCGTCTTGTTGATGCTCGTCCTGTTAGGGGCGATCATGGGCTCGGTCGCTTACAGCATTCTGCTCGAACGAAAGATCTCCGCCTGGATTCAGGATCGGCACGGGCCCAATCGGGCGGGCCCGCGCGGGATGCTCCAACCGATTTGTGATGGCCTCAAGTTCTTCCTGAAAGAGGACATCATTCCCAGGAACGTCGATCGCGTCCTGTTCCTGTTCGCGCCGTGGTTGATATTCGCTGTCGCGCTGCTCGGCTACGCGGTGATTCCCTGGGGCGGCACGGTCCATTGGCCCTGGATGGATGCGGATGCGGCGCCCCTGCGGGTTCAGGTCGCCAGCATCGACATTGGCCTCTTGTATATTCTCGCCTTCGGATCGATGGGCGTATACGGCATCGTGCTCGGCGGATGGGCCAGCAACAACAAATATTCTTTTTTAGGCGGGATGCGTTCCGCGGCTCAGATGTTGTCCTACGAGGTGCCGATGGGATTGGCCATTCTCGTAGTCGTGATGACGACCGGCCACCTTCGCCTTGAAGAGATCGTGCTCGTGCAGAACGGCTCACTCGGCCCCATTCCCGGCGCGAACTGGACGATTCTCTACCATCCCCTCGCCGCGTTCCTCCTGTTTGTCGCCATGTTGGCGGAGTCCAACCGGATGCCGTTCGATCTCGGTGAGAGCGAGCAGGAGTTGGTCGGCGGATATCATACGGAATACAGCGCCTTGAAGCTGGCGCTTTTTTTCCTCGCGGAATACGCCCACATGATTACGGCCGGCGCGTTTCTCATCGCGCTGTTTTTCGGCGGCTACCTCGTTCCCGGCTGGCGTTGGCTGAATGAGGATACGTCCTGGCTGGCGATGATTGCCCGAATGGCTGTCTTTGCGTTCAAGGTGTTCCTCGTGGTCGCCTTCACGATGGTCATCCGTTGGACATTGCCGAGATTCCGGTACGACCAAGTAATGCGGCTTGCATGGAAGTCGCTGGTTCCGATGGGGCTGGCCGTCGTTGCATCGCAGGCGATCATCATGTTTGCCGGTTGGTCGCAATGGGTGTCGTTGTTTGCCAGTGGGCTGATCGTGGTCTTGGCCGCGGTCATCGGCGCGGCCAGTGGAACGCCGGTAACAGGCAGGCAGCAGAGCCTGATGAAGCGGTAGCGTCGGCCCCCCGTGGCCGACGAGGACCACTCGGTTGGCATGGGCCAACTTGCTTGGCCCGTGTTGAAGTCGAGAGGAGTCTGTGTGGAGGATCACAGGTAAACCCCAAGGGTGCCACTGGCAGCTTGCTGCCAGTGTGGTTCCCTCGCAATTGTCTGAAAAGCACTGGCGGACAAGCCGCCAGTGGCACAGGGCGAAACTTACCCATGCCGCCCTCGGTGACGAATGGGAGTAGAAACGATCTTGGCCGATTGGAAAGACACTGACATTATCACCGTCGATCAGCCGGACTTGAGCGCGGCGGAGCGGTTGTATGTGCCGCAGATCCTGGGCGGCATGAAGACGACCCTGCGTCATCTGTTTTCGAAGCGGCTCCGTGATGAGCGTGTCGTGCAGTATCCCGAGCAGAAGCGAACGTTTCGCGAGGATATCCATCGCGGTCTACACCGATTGAACCGCGATGAGCAAGGCCGGGTGGCCTGCGTCGCATGTTTCATGTGCGAGACGGCGTGTCCGGCCGACTGTATCAAGATTGTCGGTGCAGAGTCTCCCTGGCCCGATCGCGAGAAGTATCCCGAACGTTTCGAGATTGACGAGCTAAGGTGCATCTATTGCGGCATGTGTGAAGAGGCCTGCCCGGTTGACGCGATTGAATTAACACCGGAGTATGATGCCGTCGGCAGCTCCCGAGAAGAGATGGTGTACGACAAGGAGATGCTGCTGGTGGTCTTCGACCGGACGAAGGATCGTAAGCCGAGGAAGGGACCGAAAATCACGGGGTATTGAAACGGGTTATCCCGTGCGGAGTGCGTATTTTGGTAGAAGCATTGGCATACGGAGCTTACCTGACGACGGGCGCTTTGGCGTTGGCGGTGTACGTCGCGATGCCCAAGGATCGTCGGCCGGGCCGGCCTGTGCTTTCGGTGATTGTCGGCGCTATCGCGCTTGGCGCGCTTGTGGCACTGTTAGGTCGGCTGCTGGGTGAATGGAGCGACCGTTACTTCACGTTTGTGCTGGCCTCTTTGGCTGTGTTGGGCGCGATTCGCGTTGTAACGCACGCGAAGCCTGTCTATTCCGCGCTCTATTTCATCCTCGTCGTGTTGAGCACGGCGGGCTTGCTGGTGTTGTCCGGCGCGGAGTTTCTTGCCGCGGCGTTGGTCATCGTTTACGCCGGGGCGATCTTGGTGACGTATCTCTTTGTGATCAACATGGCCCAGCCTCCCACATCGCATGAGGCCGGTTCGGGTTTGGAGTGTGACCGAAGCGCGAGGAAGCCTGGCATGGCGGTGCTTGCCGGTTTTGTCTTGATGGCCACGCTCGCGGGCGTGATTGTCGGACACGAATGGCCAAGTGAGCCCGGCTTGCCTGGATTCGTCTCGCCGGATGCCGCGGCGCGTTCGCTTGTTGCCGACGCGGACGGCGTGGCGGAAGCCAACACCGAGGCGGTAGGCAACACGATGGCCGTGGGCCGTGCGTTGCTCGGTCCCTCGGGCTTCGTTATCAGTATGGAGTTGGCAGGCGTGCTACTGACGGTTGCGATGGTCGGCGCGATTGCGATTGCCCGAAAACGGTTACCGAGGGCGGAGGACGAAGAAGAACCGTTGCCGCTCGGCGAGATTGGAAAACGTGTGAAGCCGTTTTAGACAGCAGTAGCGTCGGCCCCCCGTGGCTGACGAGGAACAGGAATTGCTCCGAACCGGCCGACAGGGGTGTTGGCCGCAACGAATTGGACAAGCGAATGGAGACTGCGACGGCATTGATGGTGGTGGGGGCGATCCTGTTTGGGATCGGCGTCATCGGCTTCGTCACCCGCCGCAACCTGATCATCATGTTCCTCTGTACGGAAGTGATGTTCCAAGGCGTGCTCGTCAACTTCGTGGCGATGGGCCTGATTCGCGGTAACTTGCAGGGGCAGGTCTTTGGCCTGTTCATCCTGGTGATCGCCGCCGTCGAGGCAGGCCTCGGTCTGGCGATCATCGTGATGTTGTACCGTCGACGCGGCACGCTCGACAGTGAACAGCTGCGAACGATGCGAGGCTAGGCATCTGGCAGGAATGACATCACCGACAGCAAGTCCGATCCTGACCAAGGCTTCGCCGTTTGGCGGATCGAACAAACGGTGTGTTGTCAGCGGCGATTGAGAGTGGAACTTCATCGAAGCAATGGAACTTAGAACGTTGGCAATCCTGGTCCCCTTGCTGCCGCTGATTGGCGCGGCGCTGGTGGGCATTGTCGGCCTTCGCGGCCTGCGATCACGGTCTCACTGGCTGGTCCTGATCGGGGTAGGCCTTGCATGGGTCGCGGCGGTGACCATCTTCCGCGCTGTCGCCGGCGCCCCTGGCGATCCGGATGCCGTCGGCAATCGCACGTTCGCCGAGACGCTCACCATCTATGAATGGATCAGTGTCGACGCTGGCGCATGGCTGAACGTGACGTTCCGCGTCGATCCGCTCACCTGCGTCATGTTGTTGACGGTGCTCACCGTGTCCTTCGTCATCGTGATGTACTCCGTCGGCTACATGCGCGACCACCACGGCCACCCCGAGCGCGGCTACGAACGGTTCTTCGCCTTCCTCGGCCTGTTCGTCTTTTCCATGTGTACGCTCGTGTTGGCAGGGAACTTCCTCCTGCTCTACCTCGGGTGGGAACTGGTCGGCCTGTGTAGCTACCTGCTCATCGGGTTCTACTACCAACGACCCGCAGCGGCCGCGGCGGCCAAGAAGGCCTTTCTCGTCAACCGAATCGGCGACTTCGGCTTCGGCCTTGGCATCTTCTTGATCTACCTGACGTTCAAGACGCTCGACTACGAGGCTGTCTTCGCGATGGTCCAGCAGGGCAAGATGGCTGGCGGTCTTCACTTGGAAACAAGCCGAATCACCACCATCGCGTTGCTGCTTCTTTGTGGCGCGATGGGCAAGAGTGCCCAGTTACCCCTGCACGTCTGGCTGCCGGACGCGATGGAGGGCCCCACGCCGGTGAGCGCCTTGATCCATGCGGCGACGATGGTGACCGCCGGCGTGTATATGGTCGCGCGGTGCTGCGTGATTTTCGCAGCCTCGCCGGTCGCCATGACGGTCGTCGCATACATCGGTGGACTGACGGCGTTCTTCGCCGCGACGATCGCCCTAACACAATTCGACATGAAGCGGATTCTCGCCTATTCGACCCTCAGCCAACTGGGCTACATGTTCCTCGGCCTGGGCGTGGGCGCGTTCGACTCCGCGATCTTCCACCTTTACACACACGCATTCTTCAAGGCACTGTTGTTCCTCGGCGCCGGCAGCGTGATGCACGCCATGGGCGGCGTCATCGACATCCGCCGGTTCGGCGGCTTGGCCAAGGGGATGAAGGTCACGGCGGTGACCTTCTGGATCGGTGGTCTGGCCCTCGGCGGCGTGCCGCTGTTCGCCGGTTTCTGGAGCAAGGATGAAATTATCCACGCGGCCCTCGGCGGCACGCATCCGTGGTTGGGCGTGTTGGCCCTCGTGACGGCGCTCATGACCGCGTTCTATACCTTCCGAATGATCTTCCTCGCCTTCCACGGGCGAGAGAAGCTGCCCAGCGGTGTTGAGCACGCACACGAATCTTGCTGGTGGATGACGGTCCCGCTGGTCTTCCTTGCTGTTGGAGCGGTCTTGGCGGGTTATCTGGGCGTGACGGTCCACGGAGGCGGCTTCCTCGGAATCTTCGAACCGCACGGCGGCTTCCATCGATTCCTCGCGCCGGTCTTCAGTGCGGCGGCCAGCGGTGGACATGCCGTCAGAAGCGGTCATACCGAGGTGGCGCATGAGGGGCATGGGTTGATGATCCTCTCTTCAGTGCTTGCAGGCGTGGGCATCTTCACGGCGTGGTTGTTCTATCGCCGTCGGCCGACGATCCCGATGGCGATCGTTCTGACCGCCCCGTCGATTCATCGCCTGCTCTACAACAAGTATTACGTGGACGAGATCTACGACGCCGTGTTCGTCCGTCCCCTGCGGCGGCTCGGCGGCATCTGCCACGACGTAGATCGGTACTTCATCAACGGGATTCTATGGCTGATCGCGGCTGTCCCACGAGCGATCGGTTTTGGGCTGAAAGGTTGGCAGCAAGGCGCGATGCAAGGCTATGCACTCGGCATGGCCGTAGGCGTGTTGTTGATTGTCTGGTGGATGTTGGCCGCCGCGTCCTGATGATGGATGGCGAGAGAATGGTCTCGCAAAGAAAAAACATGATCGATTCCATAACCAATTCACACCGAGGCTTTGCCGTTTGGCGAATCGATCTAACGTCTTGTGCTTGCAAGGCTCCTAAAGGTTCGTAAATGCCATCGTTGATAACTGACATCCTGCACGGTGAATACATCCTAACGATGATCGTGTTCCTGCCGATCATCGGAGCGGCCGTGTTGTTCACCCGATCGAACTGGGACGCGGCAACGATCCGGCGCTGTGCGTTAGGCTTCTCCGTGCTCACGCTGGCTTTGACGATCGTCGCGACCTGCATGTTCTTCTCGGAAAGGGCGTCGGCCTGGTCGGGTTATGTGCTGGTTGACCGCGCGGACTGGATCATCGGCGCGAGTGGCGGCGATACGGGCGGGATCAAAGTTCAATACTTCGTCGGCATCGACGGGATCAGCCTGCCGCTGCTGCTGATGACGGCTTTTCTCACGCCGTTGGCCATCTGGGGCAGCTTCACCGGCATTCAGGATCGGCACCGTGAATACTATGCCCTGATGCTACTCCTCTTCGGGGCGATGCTCGGTGTGTTCTGCGCGCGGGACTTGCTGCTCTTCTACGTCTTCTTCGAGTTCACCCTGATCCCGCTGTACTTCCTGATCGGCATCTGGGGCGGTTCACAGCGAGAGAAGGCCGCCAACATGTTCTTCATCTACACACTGGCTGGCAGCATGTTGACCTTCGCCGGCGTGTTGTACCTCGGCTGGAAGGCTTCGACGCACTGCGGCGTATTCACCTTCGATCTCGATCAACTCTATCAGCTCGCCGCCACCGGTGCATTGACGACGAGCGAGCAGGTGTGGCTCTTCCTCGCCTTCTTCGCCGGCTTCGCCATCAAGGTACCTTTGTTCCCGTTGCACACGTGGTTACCGCTGGCACACACCGAGGCTCCGACCGCAGGCTCCGTCATCCTGGCAGCCGTGCTACTGAAGCTGGGCACCTACGGCTTCTTGCGGCTGAGCCTGCCGACTTTCCCTGAGGCGACGGTTTTACTTGGACCACTGCTGGGCGTGCTGGCCGTTGCAGGCATCATCTACGGCGCCCTAGCCGCGTGGGTGCAGAGCGACATCAAGAAGCTCGTCGCCTATTCGTCCGTCTCACACCTGGGCTTCTGCCTGCTCGGCATGTTCAGCCTCAATGCGGCAGGCCTCAGCGGCTCCCTCTTCTACATGATCAACCACGGCCTGAGCACCGGGGCCCTGTTCCTCGTCGTCGGCATGATCTACGAGCGATATCACACGCGCGAGATGGGAGACCTGGGGGGCCTCGGGCGCAAGATGCCGATCATGGCTTTCTTCCTGGTCGTCTTCACAATGTCGAGCATCGGGCTGCCGGGGCTGAACGGGTTTGTCGGTGAGTTCCTCGTGCTGCTCGGCACGTTCACATCCGGATCACTCGGCGTGTATGAGGCCGGTCCGCTGGGCATTTGGTTCGCCGTGCCCGCTGCGACCGGAATCCTGCTCGGCGCGATTTACATGCTCCACATGGTGAAGCGGGTTCTGTTCGGCCCTGTGAAGGAACCGGCGCACGGCTACGATTCATCCAGCGGCCTGACGCAGGACCTGACGCGCCGGGAGATTGGCATCCTTGCCCCGATCGCGGTGGCCTGTTTGCTGTTGGGCGTGTATCCCAAGCCCGTGCTTGAGAACGTCATGGAGCCGGCCTTGGTACGCGAGGTTCTTGCGAGAGTGCTTGAGAAAAACGAAACCAGCACTGTCGTATCGCAGGTGTGGCACAGGCGTCCCGCCTGTGAATCCACCGACGAGACGCCGGTGCCAAACGTTTCATCGCAAGTTGAGCGGATTCCGCTCGACAACAGCCATTGGGGTGCCACTGGCGGCTTGTCCGCCAGTGCCGGCACTGGCAGCAAGCTGCCAGTGGCACCCACCAACGAATCGTTAGCAATCGTGGACGCCGAGGGGGGGAACGAATGATGCTGGCGATGCATCCGATGCTGACCGGATTGATGCCGGAGATCACGCTGGTGATCGGCGCGTCGGCGATCTTGCTGGCCAGCTTGGTGACTTCTCGCTCCGAGTTGAGATCGCGGGCGGACTCGAATCTGGGGTCCGGCGCCTTTGTCTGGCTCGCGCTGCTGTCGGTGGCGGGCGCGCTTCATCTCGCCCGGGGACTGTCAGAAAGCGCAGCCGAACAGGTCGCCGGTCTCAACCAGGATAACCTCCTGTGGTACACGCGCCTCATCGGATTGTCGGTCGGCGCGCTCATCCTCCTCGTCAATCGACATGTTCCCGAACCGCATGAGCGCGGTGAGTTCTTCGCGCTGATTCTTTTTTCGCTTGCCGGCCTTCTCCTCGTGGCCGCCGCGAACAACCTGATCCTGCTATTCTTGGGCCTCGAACTCGTCAGCGTGCCGACTTACATCCTCGTCGGTCTTTCCCGGCGCGACATCCGCGCACAGGAGGCCACGGGCAAGTACTTCTTCCTGGGGGCCTTCGCCGCGGCGATGATGCTCTACGGCTTCAGCTTCCTCTACGGCGCCGCCGGCACGATGCAATTGTTTCCCAGCCAAGCCTCTCAGCATTCGATCTACACGGTGCTCTCCGTGCCCGGGGCGACAGGCGACACGATCACCATGATCGGCGTCTTGCTCGTCTTGGCCGGGCTGGCGTTCAAGGTGGCGGCCGTGCCGCTGCATTTCTACGTGGCGGACGTCTATCAAGGCGCTGCTTCGCCTGTCACGGGCCTGTTGGGTTTCATCCCGAAGTTCGCCGGTTTCGTGGCGCTGGTGCGGCTGTTCTGGCTTTGCGGCTGGGAGTATGGCGACTCGATGTTCTGGTTGCTCTGGGCAATGGCCGCTGTGACGATGTTCGTGGGTAACACGCTGGCACTCATGCAACACAACGTCAAGCGGATGCTGGCCTATTCGAGCGTCGCGCATTCGGGGTATATGCTCGTCGCACTCGTGGCCGGGCCAGGCATCAATCCTGCTGAAACCTCTCCAATGCGAAACGGCGTCACCGCCATGCTGTTCTACATCGCCGTCTACGGCGTGATGAACCTCGGTGCCTTCGCCGCGTTGTCATTCTTCCGCAAGCAGGGCGAGGACGGCGAGGACTCCGTCGAGATGCTGGACGATCTCGCCGGCGCGGCCAGACGCCATCCGTGGGCGAGCCTCGCCCTGGCAATCTGTGTGATGGGGCTCATGGGTTTCCCGCTGACAGGCGGTTTCCTCGGAAAGCTCTACGTCTTCAGCGCCGCCCTCTCGGCGACGGAAGGCGCGGCCGGCCATCAGGCGATGATCATCCTTGTGGTGATTGCCGTGCTCAACTCGGCCATCGCCGCGGCGTATTACCTGCGAATCCTCGCAACGTGCTATCTAAAGCGGCCTGCAGACGACATGAGGCCCTCACGGTGCCAAGTACTGCGGGTTTCCATGGCACTTTGTGCTATCATAGTAGTAACGGCATTCTTCAGGCCAAGCGTCTTCTTCGATTCGGCGTCGCACGCGGGAGCTTGGCGGCCGTGGAATGCCGGCGGTGTCGCAAGTAGCGTCGCCCCCCCGTGGCCGACGAGGAACGCGAGTTGTTCTACCGACGGGACGCCGGTACCACAGGGCATCGTGCAACAGCATTAGTCGGGGACAAGCATGAAAAGCAATGACTCCAAATCGCGTGCCGCGAAACTCGAAATCGTCGAGCCGCTGGGCAAGCTTGTTCTGATCCGGAAGGATGCCGACAAGAAGACGACAAAGGGCGGGATCCAGCTTCCGGACAACATGGAGATCCCCACCCTGACCGGCCGCATCGTCGCGGTTTCGCATCAGGTGGATCACGACGACGATTTTCCAATTCGGCAATATGACAAGGTGCTATTCAATCCCAAGCACGTGATCCCGGTCGATTTTGAGGGAGACAATCAGCTTTTTGTCGTGCCGATCGAGGACGTCGTCGCGGTGTTTCGTCGCGACGGCCAATGAGTCGCTTTGAGTCTTTGCGCAATTGAGGTGCGAGTTTCCGAAAGGGGGCACGCCTGATGCATCGCCGTGAGATTGGCTCGGGCGTTCAAGTGACCACGCTTCAACAAACGCGCGGTCGCGCCACGGCACGCTGGTTGTTCTCCGCTCTTCTCGCCATCATTGCCAACGGCGGCATCGCCCCGCAACATGCCATTGCGTCGGACGTGGTCATCGGCGCGAAGAACAGCAAGGTCTATCACCTCTATCCGGACGAGTGCGGTTCCGCAAAGCGGATCAGCCCAGGCAATCGAATCTCATTCAAATCCGCCAAAGAGGCCGAACTCGCGGGCCG
Organism: uncultured Planctomycetaceae bacterium; assembly: GCA_964611695.1. Taxonomy (GTDB): domain Bacteria; phylum Planctomycetota; class Phycisphaerae; order UBA1845; family UTPLA1; genus CAZTAR01. Next base: position 11,099 of record CAZTAR010000099.1, read on the forward strand.
TCGCCTGTGCAAACGATGCGAGGCCTTACGCGAAAAGAAAAAGAATCAGGCCGAGCCGACCGGTGGTTCGGGACAGTCTGAGGGTTCGGAGCATTCGGACGGATCGCCCGGCTCGCAGCCGCCAACCGGGCCAAGCGGGGAGCCGGGGCCGAGTGGGCCGCCGGTTGCCAGCCTGCCGCAGATTGTTCGCGTGACCGGCGTTCTGCCTGGCGGCACGATCGAACTTGATATCGGCGAGAAGGCACGGCTATTAGGCGTCGTCTGTCCTCAGGAAGGACAGGCCGGTGCGGAAGATGCCGTGCGCTTTCTGGTCGAACAGACTCGTGGACGAAAGGTGCGGCTCGCTCATGACGCGTCTTCGGGGAAATCGTTCCATCGCGACGCGCTGGGCCGGTTGCTGGTGCATCTCACACCGGAGCCGGACGGGCGGGACCTGGGCGGTGAGTTGATCTTTCAGGGCTATGCGTGGCTGGATCGCGACGCACGGTTTTCCAGACGGCCGGAGTACACGCGTCGGGAAGAGGAGGCCTACCGTGCGCCGCGCGGCATTTGGCAGCCTGAAAAAGGCGCTGCCGGGAAACGCAAAGTCGTCACGGGCAGACACGCCTACCACTATCACGATCCAAACTGCCGGCACGTCGCGCATCTGACGGACATGATCACGTTGACTGTGAACGAAGCGAAGTCGCGCCGCCTGCCGCCGTGCGCGTATTACGGCGAGAAGGACAACGAGGCAAAGAAGAAGATGACGGAAGAGCGAAAACCGCCGAAGGCGAAGAAAGAGTGACGCACCACCAACGCCGTTAAGGTCAAGTGAGGATCATACACAAACCCTCGAAGCCCACGGATCGCAATCCGTGGGCCTGCCGCAGCGTAGCGTCCGACCCCCGCGTTGGACGACAATCCGAGCCCCGAGCGCAAGCGAGCGGGTAAAAGCGTAGCGGCCGACGCCCCTGTCGGCCGTCGATGACCAACGGTTTGCCACGGCCGACAGGGGCGTCGGTCGCAACAGGGGAGTGCCAAACGCTTTAGAGCAACTTCACATACAGCCCTTTCAACATTCCCAATTCATCCGGACCCGCGACAATGCCAGCAAACAAACGCAAACTACACGAAGCCTCCCTCAAACGCCCGCGATTCCGCGACCTCTCCCTCATCGGCATGGTGCACCTGCCGCCGCTCCCCGGCGCGCCCGGCGCACGGTTACCCATGGACAAGATCATCGACCACGCGATGGCCGAGGCCCGCATCCTCGAACGCGCCGGCTTCGACGCCGTGATCGTCGAGAACTTCGGCGACGCCCCCTTCGCCGCTGAGCAAGTTCCGCCGGAGACCGTCGCCGCGATGAGCGTCGTAGTCGATCACGTCGTCCGCGCGGTAAGGCTGCCAATCGGCGTAAACGTC
>CAZTAR010000100.1:0-12455 GCA_964611695.1 uncultured Planctomycetaceae bacterium
GGTCTTTCCGCCGTCGCCAAGCCAGTGAATATGGCAAGCGACTGCGAGAGACGCAGAAGGTCAAACGGTACTACGGGCTCTTTGACAAGCAGTTTCGACGGTGCCTATCTTTGGCGCAGCGCTCGAAGGAGAACACCGGTCAGGCGCTGCTCGGCCTGCTGGAACGCCGGCTGGACAACGTGGTGTGCAAACTCGGCATGGCGCCTTCATGCAAAGCGGCGCGGATCAGCGTCGGGCACAACCACTTCACCGTCAACGGAAAGCGTGTCAACAAACCTGGATATCTCGTCCGGGTCGGCGACACCATCAGCGTGCGTGAGCGACAGGCGAGCCAGAAGATGGTTCGTGCTGAGTGCGAGGCTGATTCGGGCCGGCTTGTTCAGCCGTGGCTGAAACTCGACATCAGCAAACTGGAGGGGACGGTTCTGGCGTTGCCATCGCGAGATGATGTTCAGATACCGGTCGAAGAGCAACTCGTGATCGAGTTCTACAGTCGGTAGTGATGTTGGTGGCAACTGTGAGCGACAATAACGCCTGGGGCTCTGCGGGAACGGCGATCGGGCTGGTCGAGCGTCTAGGCATTGGGGATTCGGAACACCTTCCTGGGAGGTCGATCTGATGCGTATTCGGTGGCGAGGATTGGAACTTCCGACGCGTGTAGTGCGAGACGAGGAAGTTAGCCGTCCGACCTATGGGCGGTTTATCGTCGAGCCCTTTGAGCGAGGTTTCGGCACAACGATTGGTAATAGTCTGCGCCGCATCCTGCTTTCCAGTCTGGAAGGCGCCGCAGTCACGCATGTGAAGATCAAAGGCGTGGATCATGAGTTCACGACCCTCCCCGGCGTTATGGAAGACATCACGGTTGTCATCCTGAACGTCAAATCTCTCATCGTGCAGTCCACCTCGGATACGCCGAAGACCATGCGCGTCACTGTTCGGGGAAAGGCCGGCGAGACCACGGAGGTCCGGGCCAGTGAGATCGAAGCCGGTCCGGATATTGAAATTGTCAACCGGGATCAGATTCTCGCCACCCTCACCGACGATATCGAATTCGACATGGAGATGACGGTGGTGCGTGGACGCAGCTACGCGACTGCCGAGGAGAACAAGCCCGAAGGCGACCAGATTTTCGGCCTGATCCCCATCGATTCGATGTACTCTCCGGTGACGCGGGTTCGCTATCGTGTCGAGGACACACGCGTCGGTCAACGGACGAACTATGATTGCCTGATCCTCGAGATTTGGACCAACGGCACCGTGACGCCGGAGATGGCGCTCGTCGAGGCGGCCAAGATTCTCCGGAAGCACCTGAACTCCTTCGTCCAACTCTTTGAGATGGGCAGCGGTCTTGCCGCTTCCGCGGAAGACGAGGAAACTGAAGGGGAAGTCGGCCCGTCCGGCTCGGCGGATGAAGGTGTGTTGGCGACCCCCATTGCCGCTCTCGATCTCTCCGTCCGGGCGAACAATTGTCTCGCTTCCGCGGAGATCGCGACCGTGGGAGAGTTGGTGGAATGGGACGAACCGAGTCTTCTGAAGCTTCGCAGTTTCGGTAAGACATCGCTCCGGGAGATCAAGCGGAAGTTGGCTGATCTGGGCGTTGCATTGAAGTCCGACGGCAGCGAGCCTGACGACGACCCAATGGAGTCTTTTGCTCCGTCAACGACACCGGCGTCTCCCTCCTATGCCGGAATGGCACAGAGCTCGGACAGGTTCGGGGATACTGTGCTTGATCCGGCCGCGCTGGGGCAAAGCACTCCGGATCCATTTGCGGCTACAGAATCGACGGAGCCTCCCGCCGCACCATTCTCGGTGCCGGCGCCGGTAGAGGCCCCGACTGTGGAAGCCCCGACAGTGCAGGTTTCGTCGGATCATGAGCCTGCGCAGACGGAAGACGGCGGTGACGACACCGCCAGCGATTCGACGGATAACAGTGAAGTCGGTGCGGCTCGCAACGACGCGGGTTGAGATATGAAGGTGGTCCGTGGATGCTCCGGACCGGTTTGACAGACAGGCGTGAGATACCATGAGACACCGAGTTGCAGGACGAAGACTATCCAGGACGCCTTCCCATCATCGGGCGATGCGTCGGAACATGGCGCAGAGCCTGTTTCAATACGGCCAGATCGAAACGACCCTGATGAAGGCGAAGGAAATCCGCCCCTTCGTCGAGCGTCTTATCACGCTCGCGCGCTCCGGGACATTGAAGAACCGTCAGCGGCTCATCGCAATCCTTGGCGACCGGTCGATCATCGGCGCGGACGATCAAGAGAAGTACGACGCCATGACCGACGCGCAGCGGCACAAGGTGCTTGTCGCGCGGTCTGGCAGACGGCATCGCGCTGGGAAAGTGCCTGCCGGCTACAACAAGAAGAAGATTCCCTTCGTCGCTCAGACGGTCGTTCACAAACTGATTGCCGAGATCGCCCCCAAGTATCAGGATCGCCCCGGCGGTTACACGCGAATCATCCGTCTCGCGAAACGCCGCATCGGTGACAACAGTGACCTGGCGATTCTCCAGCTGGTGGGTGAAGAGCAGAAGGCTTCTACCGATGTGAAGAGTGTCGTGGGGAGTCGCCGTCAGAGGACGCTCAACCGCATTCGGTTCCTCGAAGGCAAAGCACCTGCCAGAAAGAAATCCGGCGGCAAGAAACAAGCTCAGCCGGCTGCGAAAGCCGCGACGTCGTCAAAACCGGCGGAACCCAAACCGGCGCCCGAAGAGAAGCCGGATTCCACTGCTCAGGGCTCAGGCGATCCGAAGCCGAGTGAGGAATAAGCATCTGTCGACGAGCCTGGGGGCCGAGGGCCAGCCATGCCGGCAGCAGACTGTATCTTCTGCAAAATCGCCTCGGGGGAGATTCCGAGTTTGCGCGTTTTCGAGGACGCCGATTCGCTGGCATTCCTCGACATTGGCCCGTTATCTTCAGGCCATGCGTTACTGATTCCCAAACAGCATTTCACAAGTATCCTCGACATCCCTCCGGACGTGCTGGCATCCCTTACGTCCAACCTTCCCATGTTGGCCAGGGCTTTGAAGAAGGTCACCGGCGCAACTGGGATGAACATCCTTCAGAACACAGGGGAGTCCGCCGGCCAGGCCGTTTTCCATCTCCATATCCACCTCATTCCGCGGACCAAAGGCGATGGTCTGGGCTATCGATGGAATGCGGGGAGCTATGGCGAGGGTGAGGCGCAGTCCCTCCAGGCCGAGATCATTCAACAACTCGACGCCGATTGATTCCGTCAGAATCGCACTTGATGACAAACCTCTTTTTTCTTCGCCGGCGTGAGTGGCGACGGTCGTTCTCTGTATGAGAGAGACTCGACTTCGGCGGCCATTCGTGGCATTATATGGATGCGTTCCTGTTTGACCGCGAGGAGGTTCGAGATGCGTTTCGTGCTCTGTGTTGCGATCCTATCGGCTACCCTGATCCAACTCCTGTTCGCCTGCCCGGTGGGGGCCCAGGACATCGACGCAGCCGCTGTCATGGATGACATGCTGCCGTATCGTTTCGATATCACCAACCTGCGTGTGGCCGACAAACTCACGCTGCCCGACGGCTCCAAGCATCTCGGCAAGGTGATGGAGTGGGCCGACAAGGTCGTGCTGTATCGGCTCGACGGTTCCACGCGAGCCTACGACGTCATGGATGTGGAAGAGTTCGAATTTCGCCGAACCGATGCCCAGGGTGTCCTTCCGAATCTCCCGGACCTGACGGTCGCATATGTCGAACGACTGCCGCGCGATCCCAGCTTCCACGGGCACGTCGTTACCGAGGATGGGCTGGATCGTCTCGACATCAACGCGGCGGAGACGGTATGGAATCTTGCCCCAGGGGCGCATGTGGTTTTCAGGATTCACATTCTCAACGCGGGAGGCGCTCCTTCCGCAGCCGTGCCTGTGCGAGTTTCGATCGACGGCGCTGCCATCCATACCGCGAAAATCGAGGGGCTCAAACCCGGCGAACAGTGCCCGATTCAGGTCGAGTGGGCCTGGCAGGCGGGGCGACATGCCCTCAAGGTCGAAGTCGATCCAGGCGGACAGCGTGATGAAGTTGTTCGTTGGAACAACACGTTCACCGAGCTGACCGACGCTCAGCCAGTCGCCGTGGTCGTGGCGAAGGATCGGTACACCGCGTTCCAGTCTGTCCGCAATATCGTCGATTCATTCTGCTTCGAAGACTGGGCGCAATACCAGCTCAGCGCGATGAACGGCCTCATGCGGGCATCCGTGTATCCATCCGCGCCGCAGGGGGCGCTCGAACGCGTCCGGTGCGATCGCATCCTGGTCGTGGACGACCCGACCGATCCGGCGCAGCGAGCGAAGTGGGAGGCCAAGCTTCGGCGGGGCGGCCGCGCGGATGGGCTTGCGGAATATGGGGCGGTTTTGGTGTTTGATAAAGTCGAGAACAAACGGGCCCTTCCGCATCATGCCCTCCGCATTTCTTGGGATCATCTCCAGGAACTCGGCCGACAACTCGGTTTGATCGACCTCAACACAACCGATACAACGATTGATCAAAGTCTGGTCGTGAACCGGAAAGACCGTTACGTCCAACTCCGGCACATCTCTCCAGATCGGGCCACCCTGATGTACACCGCCGGCGGCTTCCGGTTGAGCGAGCAGGGTGTCAATGGCTTGAATGCAATGCGGGGATGGCCGCGAGGATGCCGCGGCGAGTATTTGAGCCGGCTGCCCAAGAAAACAACGATCGAGGTGTTGTCCAATTCGGGCGCGCCGGTGACGGGCGTTGTCGCGGAAGTCTTCCAGCTCATGTCTGAGGGCGAGTTTGCCGGGACCATTTCCGGCTACGGCCGCGGAGACCCGCTCTACTCCATCGAGACGGACGAGCGCGGGCGGTTCACCTTGCTCGACCAGGAGACCCCCACTTATTCGACGCCCGGCGGTGTCCCGATGGCGCCCAATCCTTTCGGCAAAATTGCGCCCGACGGATCGAACGGCCTGCTCTTGTTGCGTTTAGTGCATCAAGGCGCCGAGGCCTACTACTTCCTGCGCCTGTCCGAATGCAACGTCGCATTCTCTCGCGGCCACCAGGATGAGTATGTTCACAAATTGTTCACGCGCTTCGGCGAGCAAGGCGCGCTGGAGCGGCCTCCCTACATCGCAATCAAGTTGCCCGATCACAAGACAGAGATGGCGCCACTGGAGGTCTGTTGGCGAATCCCGGAAGAGATGACCATGGCGAATATCGAGGAGTTCCGTCTCTACAAGCGGGTCGGTTTCGCGTCGGCCGATGCCCGGCCGTGGCTCCTCGATTCGATCGCGGTGCAGAAACACTGGCGCTGGAACTTCTGCGCGGAGAGTACCTACTTCGACGAGTTGCGTTATGAGGGACCATACTCGTTGGATACGTTCTTCGCCGCGTCCATCGTTGACAAACAGGGACGCGAAAGCAGCCTGTCCGTGCCCGGTTGCGTTGTCTATGACAAAGACTGCATCAGTCTTGCGATGGACCGCGACGCGGCTTACATCACATTGGCAGGCAACGGGCCGTCTCAGATGCTTTGTTGGGATGGTGAGCTGGGCACGCAACACTTCGGCATCAGAACACGCGCATTCAAGGACTACAAACCCGCCTTCGCGGGGATCGCCATCGATCGAAACGGTCGGCTCGTCGTCGCCGATCCGGAGAACCACGTTCTCGCCTTCTATGATCGGGGCAATCTCGTCGAGGTCGTGCCATCCCGTCCATGGTGGCCGGGCTTTGCCAGCGACGAACCGGGCGAATTCTACACGCCGAAGGACGTCGCCGTGGATGACGACGGGCGCATCTACGTGGCCGACTTTCAGAATAACCGCGTTCAGATCCTCGATTCGAACGGGAGTTTCCTCTCCATGTTGGACAGCGACTTCGCATTTGAAAGGCCCCATGCCGTGGGATACTCGCACAACCGGTTGTGTGTCACGGATCACGGCGGAACACGGTGTCGGGTGTACGACCTGAGCAAGGATGCTCCCGAGTTTCTTCGCCAGTTGCCTGCCATCACGCAGGCCGGTCGGGCGTTGGTCAGCGCGACGGACCACATCTACATCCCGGCAGTAGTTCCCGATGAGGCCAAACAGGGCATTGCGGTCTTCAAACCCCTTGGCGAGAGTGCAGTGTTGGATCGCGTGGAGACAGAGGACGTCATGGGCGACTATCACCGGCCGCGCGGCTTGTACCTCTATCCCGGCGGCGGCAAGATGTGGGCCTTCTGCGTGAACGAGTTTCCATTCGATGTCCACCGCTGCAAGTTGAAGTAACGCCGGCGCCGTTCCGCGCCAGAGGGCCTTGTCCGCATCGTTGGGCGGCGGCGGACCCGTGAGCCGATCGCGCGGTGGAATGCCAACACTCGAAGCTTGAATCCGATATTCCAACGTCTATTCGAACGGAACAAGCCAATGAGAGGTTTGTTTCTTTCGCTCTTTCTTCCGCTATTTGATATCTAAGTAGTCTGGCACCCAGAACCGATTGGGGAACAGAGGAAACCGCGTCGAATGTGGGCCAGCTGTCGGGGGATTGACCTCGGCCTTTTCGTCATTTCCCCCGCGCCACAGGTGCTGTCACCAGTCTGCCCGCAATGTTTCTCTGTCCAGTTCGGTGCGCCCTGTTGCCCTTGTACGGCAGCGTCAAGTTGGAGTGAACCAATGTCGGGCCAAGTAGCGCTTTTGCCAATGCCGATCGCGACAACCGAGACCTTGACACATGAGGAAGCCTCGGCGCTGCCCATCTATCTTCCTGGATCGCCCGGTAAACCGCCGGTCCTCTATCGGGAGCCAGGACGCGGCTTGTGCCAACCGGACATGCGAAAGCTCAGCGAGTCTGGTGTCACAACCCTGTTTGTTCGGTCAGAGGATCTGTCGCAATGTGAACGGGCCTTGGAAGAAAAACTGGGCGAATTGATCCGGAACCCGGACATTCCTCCTGAGCAGAAGGCCGCCTGCGTGAAAACGGTCGGCACTTCCGTCGTCAAGGGGCTTCTGGATTTGGAGGGCCCGTCCAATCAACTGAATAGGGCATCATCACTGATCGTTAACATGGTGGACGTCATCCTGTCTGATCGGACGGTGGCTGCCAATCTTCTGCACATGAGTGCGCATCACCGATCGACCGCGAGCCACATGTTCGCCGTCAGCTACCTTGCGATGCTACTCGGCGCAAAAGTGCTCGGCCCGGGATCGGAGGAACTCACGGAAATCGGCATGGCCGGCATGCTGCATGATTTAGGCAAGATCATGATTCCCGAACGACTTCTCAACAAGACGAGTCCGCTGAGTTCCGAAGAGCTGAAACTGATCCATCATCATCCCATCGAGTCCGTCCGAATGATCGGCGATACCCCCGAAGTCTCCTCCAGAGTCCGGCAAATGATCCTTCAGCACCACGAACGACCGGATGGTCGCGGGTATCCACTGGGATTGGCCGGTGACAAGCTACTCGTCGGCAGCAAAATCGTCACGATTGTCGACGTGTTCCATGCGCTCATCGGGCCAAGAACCTACCGCGATGCGATTTCACCGAAGGAAGCGATACGTTTTCAGAGCCTCCGTGCCGGGACGAAATTCGATGGCGATGTGTTCGCCATTTGGAAAAGTCTCTTCGAGTCATACTGGGGTACCATCAAGAAGATGCCGCATTGGGAGGAGATAGACCCGGATGTGGGGCGTTCTTTTCACTGTGATCATCAACTCGCTACCGCCCAGGACATACCGCGGCGAAGCCCGCGTCTCCCATGCAACGGCAAAGTCCGTGTCAAATGCATCTATGTGGGCCGTCTCTGCCATGGAGAAGATCACGAGGGCTCTGTCGAGTTTAGCGCCCAATTGCACGATCTGTCCAAAGCCGGTTTCTGCCTATGCTCTTCTCACCCGATGTACCACGGTGAGGTGGTCCATTCACTGATCAGCTCTTCGGAGGATGAAGTCTGGGTACGCGGCATCGTCCGTTGGTGCAAGCATCACGAAAAGGCAAATCAATACAGAGTCGGCGTTCAGTTCCAACATAGACTCACGAGCGACGACGTAGAGATGACGGCCGACGTGCTGAGCCTGGATGATCCTCAATTGTTTCCCGTCAACACGAAGTTTGCGGAAGAGGATCCAACCGAGTAGGCCGCTGCGTAAGAAGTGAATCTACTCTATAGTTGGTGAATGAAACACAGAACAAGCCCATGGATCGAAATCCATGGGCTTCTGACGGAGGTCGAAGGTTTCTATAACCATGTAAACTTCAAGAACTGATCTATTCGCGATCCACCAACCAATCCGCTCCCAACTCCGGCGGCCAGGTGTCGCTCAGGCTTCGAAGCTTCCCGTCCTTCCACAACACGACGCGCACCTTCGGTTTCTCACCCGCTGTCCCGCTCATAGGCGAGGTCAGGCACACTTCCTCGTTATTCCGCCAGCATGGCAGCGTGCGGGTCTTGTCAGTTGGCGCTTCGCCGTCGATAAGAGCCGTCGTCTTGCCGGAAGCAATATCGTAGATGCAAACGCGCCCTTCGGTGCAAGGCAGCACGAGCCGTTTCTCATCGGGGCTCAACTCAAAGAAAGCCACGTCTGGTTCCAAGTCGCCTTCGAAGTCCCGACCGAGCACCCGAATCACGCCGGCGGGTGTGCGTGGATCAATCGCGAACACGGACCACTGCTGAGGCATGTCGCGCGATGTCGCCGGCAACGTCAGTTCCGCGGAGGTGAAGAACAAACGGCCGTCGGATAGCCATTCGACCGTCAGAAAACAGTTGAACAATAGCCCCGCGTGGTCCTTGTTATCCCGCCATTCTTTCAACAGGTTGCCCTCCTCGTCCGCAACGCACACGGTCGAAACAACGCCAAGCTGTACGTTGTCGCCACAGGCTTCCGAACGCATGCCGCGGACAAATGCCAGACTCCGGCTATCAGGGCTCCAGTCGAAATGAACGGCGGTATTGGCCGCGACCATGCGGGCGGGCCCGCCTGCCAACGAGAGAACGTGTAACGCCGCGGCGTCATCCCGGTTCTCAGAGGGGGGCGTGAGGAATGCGACAAGTTTGCCGTCCGGTGAAATGCGCGGGCACGCGCCTCCTTGCGACGTGAACAGCACTCGACCGGGGAGTAACGCGTCGTCGGTGAGTTCGAAGACCTGGATCCGGCAGATATCCGCTTCAATTGACTTCGTCTCCTCCCACTTGTCTCCCAGCTTCTCCTCGAGGCCACTTGGCATTTGGTCTCGCATATACAAGACCGTGGCTATTTCGAAGTTGGAGGCGAGACGGTCTTCCGGATCTATTTTAAAGTCGTCCCAATTCCCCGAGTGTGCGAGCACGCGTTTCTTGAGACACTCCGCTTCCTCTTTGATTTGTGCCATCTTCGTGTCGTCGAAGAGGGGCGAAAGGTCCGCCCAATGCTGAGCCTTGCTCGTGTGTATGACGACGACCCTCCGGCTATCCGGGAACCAGTCGCACGTGGCTGGGTTTCCCGTCAAACGAGGCTTCAGCACCTCCCCATCGGCGTTGATGAAGAAGAGGCCTTTGTCGGTCGCAATCGCGGCTCGCTTCCCGTCTGGTGACCAGACGATTCGCTTTTCGGGGATGCAACCAGCAGCGACTAAGGTTGACAAGAGGATTACGGCTATCTTCGTGGTACGGTTCATGAATCTTCTCCTATTCCCGAGGGAGTCAAAGGTCCCGTCCATTTGATGTGTTGCGTTTTGTCGGTCCGGTGGGATGCCCGATCGGCTTGGAGACGTGACAGCGACCAGAAATCCGACGAATCGACCTGTGAAGAGTGTGGCCCACCCATTCCTTGCGCCATCGGCAGAATGTGATATTGTGTGTCCTGCGAGGTTCTCAGACTACCAAGGCTTCCCAGGAAAAAAGCTACCAGGAGTCCAGCGGCGATCGCAAGATGCCGTTGCCATCGCCCGACGCGAGTGCTAAGGGGCGACGCCCCAGACAAGGCTCTTGAAGATGCCCTTGCACGAACGCGTGGGGAGAGCGGCGGGAGGGTTGAATCCACGACCGGTTCATCTGCGTTCAAGACTTGGTTGGCCAAAAGCACCGTTTCCGCCACGCGCGCTTCGAGTTCCCCGCGTTCCGGCTGAAGCCGCAAATATTCTTCGAGCAGTTCCGCCGTCTCCTCCGGAAGCTCGCCGATTGTTCGATCGATCAAGAGCCGTTCAAGTGTTTCCTGGTTCATGGCTCAATCCCCGTCTCCTGGGTCGCCAGTTGGTTACGCACTGCTGCGACAGCGTTGTGGATGCGGGAGCGGATGGTGCCCACCGGGACCTCCAGCGCCTCCGCGATTTCAGCATACGAGAGATTCTCGCGCAGCCGAAGTGCTAGCACCTCTCGTTGACGTTCAGGTAGCGATCTCATTGCCTGTCGCATCGTTTCCAATCTAGGATCATCAGGTCGAACTTCGTTTGCCGCCGGTTCGTGCGTGAGGCTGAGAGTCTTTCGTGCTGCCAAATTGCGAACGTATTTCCGCGCGAGGTTGCGAGCGATTCCGAACAACCAAGCCTGCCGACTGTTCGCGGCGAGTAGCGCCGCGGGCCGCTCGACAGCTGCGAGGAAGGTCTCCTGGAGTAATTCCTCGGCGACAACCGCGTCCGCCACGCGGCGACGCAAGTAGGTCCAGATGCCAGGCCCGATCTCAGAGTAGAGCCGCTCGATGTCCAAGCTTGGTTTCGCCATCGTCTTCCATCCTAATAGTGACATGGCGGGCATGGAAAGTTCATCGGATTTGAGAAAAAAAGGGGAGGGGCTCACGAAAGAGCGTGTGGGAAGAGGATCATGCCCACGGAGAGCGATCCAGGGCATTGGGGAATCGCCGTTAACACGGTCTCAATGGCGTAGCTTGTTTTCGACGGATGAGATTTTCTTGTCGATATCACCATTTCGGCCGAGCCGTTTGGCCTCAGTGTATAGCCTCAACGCTTCCGCCCAGTCGCGCTCCGCGTAGGCAAGGTCACCCTGCACGATCAGTCGCTCTTGTTGTGCCTTGGTCAGCTTCTCCTCCGTGATTCGATTCGCGGGCGCCGGCAAACTCGGAATGGCCTCTTCGTACAATTCAATGGCGGTGACGGGGTCACCTTGTTCCAAAGCCCGGTCGGCTCGGCGAGCAAGGCGAGCCGCCTTGAAGGCTGGCGCGAGCTTCTGCAATTGTTTCCTGGCCTGTGGAGTCGCGAACTTTCGCGTCGAGCTGCGAAGGAGTTTCTCCGCTCTGACAAAATGGCCCTCTTTGATCGCCTTTTGGGCTTCCTCGTACAACAGATAGGCGCGTGCCGCACGCGCACGGGTCTCAACCTTCTCAGTTGCTTCTATCGCGTTTGCCTGTTCATAGGCGTTCGCCGCGGCCTCAAAGTCCTTTTCCAAAAAAGCATTGTCCGCAACCGCGATCAAACGAACACGCTCTTTAACGTCCGTGATTTCCTTGCGCAACTCGCGAACTTCACTGGTGCTCTGGAGCCGTTCGGCATCGTTGCATGCCAGAAACGCCTTGTCGAAGTCGTGTTGATCGAGAGCTTCTCGGGCTCGTTGAAGAATCTCCTGGAACTTCCGATCCTCCCGGGAGCGGTTGACCTGATCGACCATGCGAGACGGATCGATTCCGCTGGCTTCGGCGTTTCTTTGGTATTCGGAGAGTTTCAACTCCGCGTCAGTCAGGCGGCCGTCTTCAATATCCTGCGACATCTCATTCGCAACACGGAGTGTGTCTCGCTTCGTCCAACACAAACGCTGCAACGCCGAAACTTGCGCAGGATCGAGTCCGAGCCGCTCTGCCTTTCGTAAATGCTCGAGGGCCACATCAAAATCGTTCCTGGCCACGGCCAATTGCGCATCCACCATCACAGTCCATCTTTCGGCTCTGTCACGCATCTGCTGGAACTTCTGGGCGTTCACAGGCATCCGTGATGCTTCGGTGAGCTTCGCCATCGCAAGATCGAAATCACCATTGTGGTAGGCGGCCATGCCCTCCGAGACGATGGTTTCGATTGGATGTGTCAAGCCAGGCCCAGCGTAGTTGTACCATAGCCAAGTGCCGCCCGAAGCGATTGCCCCAACCAGGAGAGCCGCCGAGATAATCCAGGCCAACAGGTGTGGATGACGTTCCCGATGGACCTCCTTAACCTCCTGAGGCGTCGGGATCGCTTCCGCCTGTATCGGTCGAGGCGGTAGCTTCACCGCCGGCCTGCGACGCGTCCGCGTGACACGAGGCAGCATCGGCGCTGGAATGTTGGCTTGTTGGTCTGAGGGTTGGGCCGCAAGCCTTTTGCCCTCTAGGCTTGCGGAAACGGCTTTCTCCGAATGAGACCGCACGGTTTGGCGTGTCGTCGATGCTGTGGGAAGAACGGAGCCACGCGGCGCCTGGGTGTGCAGGACGGCCTCAGTCGTGATGGCGCGAAGCATGTATGCCTGCACTTGTGGTTGTTCAAATTCCGGGAATGGGAGGAGTCTGTTCGACGCCGGCCTCCTGCGGT
>CAZTAR010000101.1:0-12400 GCA_964611695.1 uncultured Planctomycetaceae bacterium
AGGTAGTTGAAATCACGCTTGACACGCAACGGGCTTTCATAGAAGAGCCGCGCGTTAGCAAGCGGTCAGCGTTCGCTTGTGTGGAAGGTCAGCAAACCAGCGGGCCACGGGGGGCCGACGCTACACCGGGCAGGCAATCTCTACCTCAATAAGCTCTCGACCGGATGTCTGCCGGCCCCACCCACCTGCTTGAGAAGTTCTGTTGGGAGATCCGCGTGCCTGACCCGCTATGGCACGAGCAGGTCGACAAGGCTAGGAATATCAAGGCCGTCAACCATCCCATCACGGTTCACGTCCGCCGCCTCGACAAGACATCCACCTGGCGGAACGTATCCGGTCGGGTCCAGCAAGGCACTGACAAAGAGGGGCACGTCGCTCGCGCAATCGACGGTGTCATCGCAATCCATATCACCCACTTTCACCGCGATCGCTGCCCACAGCGCCCATGCGGCGTAGGCTTTTTGGTTGCAGTTCAGGGCGACGCTGTGGGCGCACGAACAGGAATACCAGTCAACGTCCTGGTCGTGAGTGCCTTGCCACGCGGTGGCCCAGTTGCCCAACAGCGCGCCGCCAACGGATTCGTAGTAGTCGCAATTGTCGTGCGGGAACTCGTAGTAGACGCCGTCAGGATCGTGACTATCGATGTCCGCGAAATCGAACAGGACCTTGTTGTTGTCCAGACAGTAGTCGCGAACCATCTGATTGGCCGCCTTGTTATCCGCATCGTCCCAGTGATCCACATGGCCCGTCATATAGACGAAAGTGACGTCTGAATAGGTCGCTTCCAGTTGGGTCATCGGCGTCAGGTACTCACTGTCGAGCGTGCCAACCGCGTACTTGTCGTCCACCTGCCCGCACCAGGACCAGATGATCACATTAACATCATCGTTAGCCTCGTCCTCCAGGTAGGCGATTGTATTGTTGACCCAGGCTGGGTAGTAACCGCAGTCTCCCCCCATCGCATAATCGTGGAGGTCCAGAGCGCCGCCGCTACCGCCGTTGTTCCAATCAAAAAAATCCGTGTCAAACGAAAGCCCCAACCCGCCGCCGTTCGCGAAGTCGACCAAACCGGTCATGCCGGTGGTCAGTTGGCTGCCGTGCGACGTGTGCCCATAGGCGATGTGGAGGTCGGCCTTGGCCTTGTTGATGGCGGCCTCCGACAGGGCTGTGATGTCTGTGTGATTGTGGTTGATGATGATGGCTTCTGCGCGGACTGTGTTCGGTGCAAGAAAGGCCGCCGCAATCACGATCACAAACAAAAACGAAAACGATAACTGAAATACACCAAATGGCCGCTTGGTAAGCTTCATCATAATGACTACCCTGGATACAAGTTGTTACCTGGAACACCCGCCGCCTGTCTCGGCACATCGATCAGCCGAAACATTCCCCTCGTGAAACTCTGTCGCTTGTGCGCGTCGATTCTCCCGACTTCGCCTCCCCCACGGTGGCCCCGCATAAAGTCAGTATAACCACAGAGCCGACGCCTCAGCAAGCGCCCAACACCGGCATCGCGATTCCAGTACCACACCCGCGACTGAACGGCACTCGCCCGAAAACTGAAGGGCTGGCCAAATGAATGCTCGTAGTACGACCAATAATGGAGTGCTCCGTTCCACTCTGCGCGCAAACAGGGGCATGTCCATCTTGCAATGAACATGCCTCTGCAATGCTGAGCAGACTCTCGTCTCCCCATCACCCCAATCATTTGTTCAAAACGCTACCCGGAAGCGAATCCTGATGCTTCCGAAACATCACGCAATCTTGCCAAGCTTTACGGGATGATTCCCAGCACAACAAGAAGCTGGATGATGAAAAGCAGCGTCGTGTAGATTCCGCCCGGCACGAGGAGCAGCGACCACAACGCGACCGCCCAAACCAGCGACGACTGGCCCACCTTATCGGCGGCGAGGCCGTCATCGGACTGTGCGTCGATCTCCGCCGCGAGTTCCAGCAGTTGGGCGTTTGCTTGAACAAACGCATCCGCCTGATCGCCCAAGCTTGTCTTGGCGCCGGCCGCGGACGGAGCCGACGGAGCGGAAGGCGCACTGGGCGCGTTCGAGTTCCAAGAGGCCGGTCGATACCAGGAGGTACCCTCATTGCTGGCGATCCGTGTAATCTCCTTGGCGTTGTTGATCAGCAAGGCGACGGACTTTGAGCCATTGGTAATCGTCAGATTCGTGACGGCGGTCTCACCGTTGACCGTCGCGAAACTACCCGAGATGTTGCGATCGTCGTCCGGGTAGATCACCCGAAACATATTCGTGGAGGTGCTCAATTCCACCGCGGTGGCGCCGGCAAACTCGCTACCGCTGAGTGCTTCGGTCAACGGATGATCCGGTGTCAACGCGATCGTCTTGTCACCGACAAACAACGACGAGGCTGCGGAACCGCACCCGAGCGACCACAGGCAAAGGTTCAGCATCAGCAGCATGCAAAAAACGGCCTTCAACTTGAACATGATCCTATAAGATTGCATTTGAGACTCCTTATTCTCGGTCAAATGTGATGCTCGGCTGTCGACCGGACCAGCCCTGGTTCGATGCGCCTTTCCTCCCTGAACACTAGCACGGGCAACTATCCATATCCGCCCTCGGAAGAGCCCGCTCACATGTGGACGGCAACTAGCTGCGAATGCAGCATCAGACTTCCATTCCGTATATCAGGAGGCCCGCAATCTGTCAAGGTTTTTGGGGACTGAATTGCTACGGATTTGCGGCAACGCTTGACTCCGGAAGCTTTTTGCACGTTCCGGCATTACAAACGTCGTCCCCAGAGACGGTTGAGGGGCCGGTTTGTAGCGATTATATAAATGGGGTTGATTATTGGCGCGCGAGCCCGGCGCTGCCTCCGCCTTTTGCAAGGTGGAAGCGCGTCTAATAATGTCTGTCGCGTTTCCGCTGACAAGACACGGACTCGGCTTTCCGGAGAACTGAGGATTGCTTCTTTCCCCTCCGGAAGTCTCAGATTATCGCCGCCCGAACAAGCCGCGGCGATGTGCGATTTCGATTGCGATCGCATCCGCCATGACCGCCATGAACATCGGTCGATTTGGCCGAGCGTGTTAGCAAGAGGTTGAGTTGGCGGGGCCTTGTTGATGGGGCCGTGCGGTCGTCACTATTGTCGGTCGTTCCGACGTTCTCGGAATCAAACATAACGCCCGGTGCTCCGCGCCGGCCGCCACACGCGCCGGCCGGTGGTTTCGCAAGTTCCGCTAAGAAACTATCTCAGAATACCTCAAGACTGTGCAAAACTCATTGTGGCGCCGCCGTCTCGGCGGTGAAAACACAGGCGAGACGCCTGTGCCACGATTCTGAGATAGTTTCTAAGTAGAAAAAGCCATCGCGTTTCTGATAACGCTTCAACCGATGGTGCGATTGGCATCTCAGCCGTTTCGTATTGTACCTTTACCGTTCATTGGTTGTAGCAACAGCGAACCACGCGAGTGCTTTATGACTGCTCGACTGATGGGGGGCACGGCCAAGCGACCGCATAGCCGCCAGTGGCACCCGTCATTCGACCAGTGACAGAGCACTAGGTACGCAGGATAACGGAGTTGTTGAAAACATCGGGAGGTTAAAAATGTCTAGCGCAACCTGGCAAATAAAATCGCATCGGAAGGCGCCACGCTCACGCAGATGGCTTCCGGCTTCAGTCCCCTCAAGATCACGGCCCTCGATCACGCCCGCGAAGCGCAGAGTATCGTGCGTGAATCCGCGATAGAAATTCACAACAACCTATAACAACAGGGGGTGGCCGGTCGGCGTGATTATTCCTCAGCGCCCGCTGGCTTTGGATCTGGCTTCAAGGAGGTGGTAATGCGCGCGTTCGCAATCGCGGCGTCCATCACGGGAACAAGCGTCTCCCAACGGAACCGTGCAAAGCAGTCCTCGACACGCCGTCGCAATCCGTCAGGCCAGAGGCAGCCTTTCTCGATTCGGTCAGCCAACATGGCGAGCCGATCCGCCAGCGCTTCATCCGGCTCGTAAAAGAAAACATTCTTGTCGCACACGTCGCTCAGCACCTCTGGATACGCCAGCCGATTTGGCAATAGGGGATACGCGCCAGCCGCAACAGCCTCAACGGCGGCGATGCCGAAAAACTCGTGATTGGCTGTGGATAAGAAGACATCGGCGCCGGCCAAGGCTGCTTCGTACTCCGCGCGGCCCTCCAGGTATCCCCAATGGTCAATGCAATCGGCGAACTCGTCCCTGGCCCGCTCAAAGCAAGCCGGCGAATCCGCGAACCCCTCCCCGATGACGCTCACGCGAAACGACACCCCCCGCGACCTCAGCTTTCTCAATGCCGCGAAGAATGCGTCCGGGTTCTTGTCGTGCTCCCAACGCGCCGCCCAGAGCACACGCATCGGGCCACCCACTCGTTCACCATGTGGCGGGAATACCCCAAAACCAGGCGGGCAAACGTGCGACTTCTCCTTGATCCGATCCACGATGTCCATCGGCTGATAGTCCGGCATCCGCGAGAGGAACGGGTCAATCGCCCCGATGAATTCATCGCGATGAAACATCGTATTGAACCAAACCTCGGTGGCCGCCAGGGCCGTCGTGATATTCGTGAAGGCGAAATGGAGGTCGCGTTCGCCAGCATCGCGATTCGGATAGGTCAACTGATTCTCGTGGAAGTAGGCGATCGTCAGGAGGTCGCGAACGGAAGGCGGCGCGAGACCGCGAAACTCCGCCAGGTTGAGCATGTCGGAGCAGAACACCCGATCCCAGGATTGTCCCCGGGCAACAAGTTTGCCGACCTGATCCGCCAGTGTGATCGCCGCATGGCGCATCCGCCATTTCCACTTATAGGCCGGCAAGCCAAGGATCGTCCAAGTGTGCCGACTGCGGCCGGACCACCCATCCAGAAAGGCCCGATGACTGCCACCGTAATATGGTTCAAGAGCCAGTATCCGCATTGGGTTCCCCGTGGCAGTAATTGTATTCTCCCGACTTCACGGACGGCAAGTTTTTGTTGCGGCCGACACTGCTCAATCTCAGCAGCACAGACCCACAAGCCTGTAATGACGGTACAATAGAGCAGGTTCACTTTCTCGTAGCGGCCGACGCCCCTGTCGGCCGTGGCATACAGTGTGTGTTCCCCGTCCGACACGGGGGTCGGACGCTACACGATTGCGTGATTTGCTCTCGAGGACCTCGTTGAGCCGACAGAGGAGATGCGACAGCATGACACCCCCTGGAGAACGTGATAGATGGCTGACGCAGGACGACGCGGCACTGCTCGCCGAATGCCGCGTTGACACATACCGCAGTAGCGGACCGGGCGGGCAGCACGCCAACAAGACCAGCTCCGCAGTCCGACTGCGCCATTCGCCCAGCGGCCTGGCAGTCGTCGCCGAAGAGGAACGGTCCCAACACGCGAACAAGGCGAGAGCCCTGAAGCGGATGCGCCGGGCGATCGCCCTCAACTGCCGCGAGCCAATCACGCCGCCATGGGAGCCGCCGGAGGTTTTCAGGAAGTGCCGCACTCGAGCCGGTCGGCTAGAGGTGGCCCGCCGCAATCCGGATTATCCACTCGTGATCGCGGTCGTGCTGGACGCAATCGTATCATCCGGTGGAGGTTTGAGAGATGCCGGGGTGCTGCTGGGCATCTCGACAGGACAATTATCCCGTTGGCTCACCACCGACGGAAAGATTCTACACGCCGTCAATGAAATACGACGGGCAGCCGGTCTCCATCCACTCTCCGCCGGACGATAACCTCGGAATCCGTGCCAAATGCGGCAGACTGCGCCACCGAATGGAGCGTCAGCCAGCGCGGTTCTGGTAGCGTCGGCCCCCCGTGGCCGACGTGGATTACCAGGTGCGTTCACCGGGTGACGTGTGCGATCAAGAGCACGCCTGTCTTTCACGTCGGCCACAGGGGGCCGACGCTACCACTCTCTATCATGAATCGCCCTGCCGTGTCGCCGACCACATTGTCAGAACTCTCCCAACACTGCAAGCGAAACTTGTTCCGATATAGGGTGAGTCGGATGGCGGAACGGCCAACGGAATCGGTGCGCTTTGTGGTCGGACAGCCCGCTGACATCAGGAACGTCGAATGAACTCGGCTGAGACATCCAGAGCGGCGAATCGCAGGCGACTCATCGTCGTTTCGACGACACTCATGAGCCTGCTGGCTGTGGATGTTCTGGTACGCCTGAATGATGGCGAGCTCAGCGCGTTCTACGTCGATCCTTACCAACGAAAACTCGACAAGCTGCAAGACCTTGCATCCAAGCCCGACACGACGCCGGATGTCATCCTGATCGGATCATCTCGTGCGAAGTACGGCCTCGTGCCCGAGGAGTTCGAGCGACTCACCCGCTGCAAGACATTCAATCTCGCCGTGCCCGCGTCGAAAGTCTTGGAATGGCGTTTGCTCGCGCGAGCTTGCGTTGAGCGGGTTCGGCCCAAGTTGGTTGTCCTGGGGGTAAACGCCAGCACCTTGCGGGCGGACTATCTTCCGGTGCCGGCAGCACGGCACTTGTTCACCGATCGTGACATGATCGATTACTGCCTGTCAGACGGCTGGTCGAGCGAGGTCGTCGGGTATTACCTACACCGACGCCTCGGGCCGGTATGGGCATTGTTTCACAACCGCTTCGAAGTCAAGATGCTGATTCAGGAGCAGGCGGGCTGCATCCTGCCCAAGTATGCGCAGCTCGCGTGTGAACAGCGACAGCGCACAGCCAAACAGTGCCCGAATGACGGCTTCGAACACCCGTGGCTTTACGGCCGGCGGCTGCGCAATCTTCAGGCACAGTTGGACGAAGACGGGGAGGGAAACGTGTGGACCGCGTCCGTGCCCGCCTACTCCCCGGATGCGCACGCAATTGCGCATTTCGACGCGCTGCTAGGCTGGTTTGATGAACAAAAAATCCCGCTGATCGTCACCTATCTCCCAAACAGCCCGCGAACGACTCTGCGGTGGAAATCTGTCGAGCCTGCCATGATCGACACGCTGGCGTCCATTTGCAGCAGTCATGACGTTCCATTTGTTCCGTGGTCTCGTGACGAAGTTCCGTGGCGAAACGATGATTACATCGAGGAGTTGCACGCAGGCCTGCCGCTAGCCCGGAGGATGAGCCGACGGATCGCCGAGCGAATCGTCGCGTTGGATTTGCAGAATGACGGGACGAGACGGGTGACCC
Organism: uncultured Planctomycetaceae bacterium; assembly: GCA_964611695.1. Lineage (GTDB taxonomy): Bacteria > Planctomycetota > Phycisphaerae > UBA1845 > UTPLA1 > CAZTAR01. Next base: position 7,163 of record CAZTAR010000101.1, read on the forward strand.
AAGTTCCCGAGGATGACGCCACGCTGCCATGATTTTTTCCAGTTGGCGATTTGCGTTTTTCTTCCTGGCCGTGTTCGGCGTGTACTGGGCCTTGCGCAAACGTCGGGCGCGACACATCTTCCTACTTTGTGCCAGCTACTTCTTCTACATGTCGTGGAATCCCTGGCTCGTCTCGCTAATCGTCGGATCGACAGTGCTCGACTACGGCATCGGACTCGGACTCGCCCGGACCGACAGATCGAGATGGCGCAAACTCCTGCTGGCGTGCAGTCTCACCGGCAACCTCGGCATCCTCGCCCTCTTCAAGTATGCGGATTTCTTCGTTCTCTCCCTCCGCGAGATGCTCGGTTCGTGCGGCATCCAGGCCAACCTGAGCACACTCTCGATCATCCTGCCGGTCGGCATCAGCTTCTACACGTTTCAGACGCTCAGCTACACCATCGATATCTACCGGCATCGGATCACGCCGACGCGATCCTATGTCGATTTCGCGCTGTTCGTCGCGTTCTTCCCACAGCTCGTCGCCGGGCCGATCGTCAAAGCCCGCGACTTCCTCCCGCAGTTGGAGACGATCAAGCGATTCTCGTGGGACCGACTTGAATCAAGCACGGTCCTCTTCATGGTCGGCCTGACGAAGAAACTTCTTATCGCGGACTCACTGGCCGGCTTGGTCGATCCAGTCTTCGCGGAGCCGACGCGCTACGTTACGGCCGATCTTTGGCTCGCGATGTTTTGCTACGGCGGGCAGATCTATTGTGACTTCTCCGGCTACACCGACATGGCGATCGCGGTAGCCCGCGTGTTGGGTTTCGACCTGAGGCCGAACTTCGCGAACCCGTACCTTGCGACCAACCTGACGGACTTCTGGCATCGCTGGCACATCTCGTTGTCGACCTGGCTGCGAGACTACCTCTACATCCCGCTCGGCGGTTCACGCGCCGGACGCCTGCTGACCTACCGAAACCTGCTAATCACCATGCTGCTCGGCGGGCTTTGGCACGGAGCAAGTTGGACGTTCGTGATCTGGGGTGCGATCCATGGCGTCGCCCTGATCGTCACCAAGCAGGTGCGAGCGCTTCACCAGACCACGTCGAAGTCCGCGACGTCTGCGTCGCCCGCAGCGCAGTTCCTGTCTGTGCAGGCGTTGCGCCGATATGCCGGCATGGCCGCGGGGTGGGCGGCAACGCTTCTCGTCGTGCATATCGCGTGGGTCTTCTTCCGATGTCAGCCGATCGTGCAGATGGGCTCCTTGGAGCCGGAGTCAACCGTTGTCGCACTTCAGCGAGCGACTTATATGGTGACGCACCTGTTCATCCCGGCGGAGGTCGCCGAGCCCTTGTGGCTGATGAACAAACTCCCAATGCTCTGCCTGCTTGTGTTAATGGCGGCCATGCAGATCTACGACGAGTGGGTCCGGCGTGGTCGTCCCGGCTTGGTTCTGCCCGCGCCCTTGGCGGGAGTGGGATATGCCGCATGGATCATCGCGTTGGTGCTTCTCAGTCCGGGAAATGCCAGCCCGTTTATCTACTTTCAATTTTGAGACTCACGCAGCCTCCGCAGGCGCATCGAACGGCAATTGCAGCGTTTCCAAGGAGGAGGCGGAGCGTTACAATCCGCCGTCTTGCTCGATCAGAGCCGCTCGCGTAAGCAAGCGGTCACGGCTCTGATGACAAATGGCGGCTTTCGAACCTCCCCTGGGGATCATTGTATGAAGCCCGACATTGCCATCCTGGGCGCTACCGGCGCGGTCGGTCGCGAGTTCCTGAAGGTCCTCTCCGATCGAAACATTGACGCCGGTGAACTGCGACTACTGGCCTCCGAGCGATCCTCCGGCAGAACACTCCCATTTCGCGGGGAACAGCTCACCGTCCAAACCGTCGGCCCGGACAGCTTCAACGGAATCGATATCGCCCTCTTCAGTGCCGGCGCCGACAGCAGTCGCCAATGGGCGCCGGTCGCCACACGATGCGGCGCACGCGTGGTGGACAATAGCTCGGCCTTTCGCATGGACCCACGCGTGCCGTTGGTCGTCCCGGAGATCAATCCCGACGCGATCGGCGATGCGCCGCTGATTGCCAACCCGAATTGCTCGACGATCATCATGAACGTCGCCGTCTGGCCGCTGCACAAAGTTCACCGTGTTCGTCGAATTGCCGTCTGCACATACCAGGCCGCGAGCGGGGCAGGGCGACGTGCGATGCTGGAGTTGGAAGATCAGACGCGCGACGTGTTGGCCGGTCGACCGGCCGTGCCCAACATCCTCCCGTACCAGTCGGCGTTCAACCTCTTCAGCCATAACAGCAAGATCGACGAGAGCGGCTACAACGCCGAAGAGGTGAAGATGGTCTTCGAAACGCGGAAGATCTTCGGCGAATCTTACCTTGCGATCACCGCAACCTGTGTCCGCGTCCCCGTGCCGCGCGCGCACAGTGAAGCGGTCAACCTGACGTTCGACGAACCCATCGACGAACATGAGGCGCGAGAGATTCTCGCGGACGCCCCGGGCGTAACAATCATCGACGATCGCAAGGCGAATCGATTCCCGATGCCGATCGACGCCGCAGGCAAAGACGACTGCCTCGTCGGACGCATCCGCCGGGACATCAGCCAACCCGACGGTCGAGGGCTGGAGCTGTTCGTCTGTGGTGACCAACTCCGCAAGGGGGCGGCATTGAATGCAATTCAGATTGCGGAGTGCATTCTCGGCCATCGCACTTGAATACAGCGGCCTACGCCCAGGTCGGCCGTAAAAGACTGGGTGTTCTCATTGGCCGACCTCCCATTCGACCATTGGAGGTCACTCGTGTTCCCCGTCGGCCACAGGGGGCCGACGCTACACTCGATTGAGAGTGCTCAAGAATGCCGGCGATGATAAGAGTGTTAGCGGTCGCCGTATCCGAGCGTTTTGATATAATACGGGCAACCAGGGTGGGAGCTTCTTATTGTGTTGGATGATCCACGCGCAAACGCGAGTCTGCTTATTCTCGAAATCGGGAACTCACATGTTTCCGTAGCGACCTCGGTTGCGCAGGAGATTCGTACATACGAATCCTTCCGACACGATCAGATGGATGCGGCGGTCGAGCATGCAAAGCAAACCTGGGCGGCGTTGCCGGAGGATCGAATCCGGGCGATTGCCGCCGGATCGGTGGTGCCGGATGTGCTGACACGTCTCCGCACAACGATTACGGATGCATTACAGTCTCCTGTCCTCGTAGTGGGGGATGATCTTCACAGGCCTCTTTCTTCGGCGATCGAATCACCCGAATCGGTGGGCATCGACCGAGTCTGTGCCGCCGCCGCCGCCTACGACCAAATCCAAGCCGCGTGTGTCATTGCCAGCTTCGGGACTGCCATCACGGTGGATTGCGTCAATGGTGAGGGCGCATTCCTCGGCGGCGCGATCATGCCTGGCATTGACATGCAAGCCAAAGCCCTGCACGCGGGAACGGCCGTGTTGCCGGAGGTGGCCGTCGAGGAAACGGGCGGCATCTACGGCGAGAACACGGAGCAGGCGATTCGCAACGGCATCCTCTTCGGCGTGGTCGGCAGCCTTCGCGAAATCACCGAGCGCTATGCCTCGGACCTCATGGTTTGGCCGCGACTGGTCGTAACGGGCGGAAACGGCGAACTTGTCAAGCGACACTGTGACTTCGTTGATGCCCTTGTCCCCGATCTGTGCGTGCGAGGAATCGCATTGGCCTATCGAAAACATTTCTCTCCATTCGACGACGAACAGCCATGACGACCGGCGGCACGACCATTGCCGCGCTCCTGACGCCGCCCGGGCCGGGCGCGATTGCCGTAATCGGTTTAACAGGCCCCCGGGTTGATTTGATCCTGCACCGGATTCTCCGCCGTGCGAATTCAGATTCGCCGCCGCAACTGGCGGATCACCGTCCGACCTTCTGCCGACTTGTGGACGAGGGCTCGCCCGTGGACGACGTAGTGGCGATGCGGATGGTTCGGCGGGAAACAATCACTGCAGAGATCAACACGCACGGGGGCGTACGCATCACGCAGCGTCTTCTCATGATGCTGGAACGACACGGTGCTGAAATAGTGAACGGCGAGTCGTTTCACGCCTCGACCTGCGGCACCGGTTCGGTCGAGCACGAAGTTGATATGGCGCTGCTGCGATCCGGTTCCAGGCGCTTGACGCGATGGCTGTTGAGCCAGCGCGCCGTGCTTCCGGACTACCTCGAACTGGCGCACTCCGGACGCGCCGAGGGTCTCGCGTCCTTTCTCACCCGGAGCCGCGCTGCAACTCGCCTGGTGCGTGGGATTCGCCTGGCCCTCGTCGGGCCGCCGAACGCGGGAAAGAGTACGCTGGCAAACCGGTTGATGGGTCGCCAGCGCGTGCTGGTTTCCGAGACGGCCGGGACGACGCGCGACTGGGTACGTGATACGGCGTTCATCCAAGGTTGGCCGGTATTGCTGACCGACACGGCCGGGGTAAGGACACCAGACTGCCCGATCGAGTCGGAGGCCATTCGACGAGGCGGCGAAGAAGCCGCATCGGCGGATCTGGTCGTCATCGTGCTGGATTCAACCGTGCCGCCACAGGCTCGAAAGGATCACCTCGCCGAACTGACGAAACGGATGCCTGCGGATCAAGAACGGCTGATTGTGTTGAACAAGAGCGATGTGGCAGCACGGGACATGGCGTCGGCCGGAGAGGATCAACTGTACGTCTCCGCCAAGACTGGCGACGGCATCGATCGGCTTGAATCCGAAACGGCCGGGCGACTCGGTCTGGACCTGCTTCATGATGGCGAGCCGACAGCCTTTCTGGCCGAGCAGATCGAGAACCTGTCCGCCGGCGAGAGAAACAAGTAGTACCCAAGATCAGAGCCGCAACCCTGAGGAAGCGGTCAGCGCTTGACCTTCGAAAAGTGCCGCGAGCGGTAAACCCTCAACCGTGGTGAAAAGTTGCATTCGGGTCATCCCCGCAATCCACAAAGAGGGGCAACGGAGCCACATCCGGCGCGGGGCGGCTGCATGTGGTATTTTTGTGGTATACTGCCTTCGCCAAACAGCATTCGCCGGACGGACCGGAACCAAACCGTCAGACCATCGGAACGGTGGAGGCGCAGAAAGCACAAATGAAAAGCGGCTCGTATGTCCCGCGATTCCCACCCTGACACAGGCCTGAAAGGTGTCGGCCCCCATGACTGAAACCAACGCACAAGACTACGAAGGTTCAATTCGGTCGGCTCACTGCGCGGGAAGGTGGTA
>CAZTAR010000102.1:0-4561 GCA_964611695.1 uncultured Planctomycetaceae bacterium
CGAGCCCGCACAACATGCGAAGTTCGTCGAACGCGTAGATCTGAAACGGATCGGGCGTGGCAACACGGAGGGAGCCGTTGATTTTGTCCAACGGGATGAGCTTGGCTCGATGGACGAGCTTCGACGGCATACGCTGAAGCAATTCAATGTCGACAGGCACGTCCGGCGCCGCCAGGTCCACGACGTCGAATTGGTACAACTTGCCCAGGGCCTCGAGCACCTGCGTCTCGCTGCAATAGCCCTGCCGGACGAGAATTTGGTCGAGCCGGTCTGTCGGGCCGCACTGTCCGTTGGCGGCCTCAAGTTGCGACGTGGTAATGACCTCTCGTTCTACAAGGATTTCACCGAGGTTCACGTTTGGGTTCCTTCCCGGGTATTGACGCCGTCGTGAAGAGCCGAGTCAGAGACGCTCTCTAAAAGCTTCGGCGTTCTTTCTTCCAGACTCTCCCGAGACTCGAGTGTCACGATGGTGAGAGAGATTCTATGGGGCCGATGGCTTCATCACCAGACAACGCCGCACCCTTCGCTTGTCAGGTCGAGCACGGCGCGGCGTGTGCGAAATGAGGCCAAACCGACGGCGCGGACGTTCGCCCACTAACCTTAGTACGCCGCCGATAGTGTGTCGGTTGCGGTGAGCGGTGGATCAACTGAATTACCGAGGATCAACAAACCGGCTACCCAGCACACCTGGTACGAATACAGTCTAACTGGAGGGTGCCACTGGCAGCTTGCTGCCAGTACCGGCACGCGTTTTTCCTCATTGTCAACGTCGAAAGCCGCCGGTTTGCCTTGGTAGAATAGCCATCCCCACAAGAGGCGATAGACCTCGCGATTGGTTCGGGCTGATAGGAGGTGAGGGTGGCAAACACGGATTATAACCATTTATTGGTAAAGTAATTACGCGTTTTCCTTTCCAGCCGTGAAGTGACAAGGAGATTCAGGGCGCCGGCACTATTGTTTAATTTTGCTGAGAAGCCTAATTTTATCGGACCTTAAGCGGTGCGTCCAATCCGGATCGTATTGTCCGCTCATCTGGTCTGTTGACCGAAATGCCTTTTTCTAACACATCCGGGCTAGCCTCGCCTGAAGCTCCCCAAGAACAACGGCCACCCCGTCGTCGATTGGCCTCGGAAGATGCCTGGTTTCTTTCGCTTCTCATGGGTGCTTTCGTTATAATGAGCCGTGTGGAAGCGATGGAGAGGGAGAACCGACACCACCATTCTGCCTGGTCTTCTCCGGCCTAGGCGTGTTTGCACAACGGCAGGCGATGTTGGCGGTTTGGCCCTCCGATCCTCGTGCCATTGATGATTCCGACCGATTCATCCGATGGGCGGGAGATGGTTCGGTTTTCATCGCGACCGCGCACCAATCGTCGACACGCCGAGCACTTGGCGCGGCGTAACCATCTCGGTGGGCCCCAACAACAATAAGAGGAGTGTGCCCTATGTTGGCAATGTCTTCCTGCCGCGTGTTTCAGTCTGTGAATAGGCGGAGATCATGGCTCTGCCTGGCTGCGGGTCTAGCGGTTTTCCTGGCGGCCACGCCGGTGTACGGCGACATTCAATGGCAATCCGGGAGCCAAGCGAGCTTATCGATATCGGCACAGGGCCCGGCGAGCGTTGCGCAGGCGATGGTTCGCCACGTCTCGGCAAGTGATGCGCGGCATATGGTCGTGCAATTTTCCTCGCCCATCGGGCCGGAAGAGCGAGCGAAGATGAAGGCGGCGGGCGCGGAACTTCTGGCCTATCTGGGAGACAACTCCTTCTTCGTATCCCTGTCCCCCAAAGCGTTGGACGCGAACTCGATCAGCCGAATCACCACGCTGCGGTCTGCCTTCGCGATCAAGCGAAATTTCAAGCTGCACTCCATGTTGGCGGAAGGCGAGGTTCCGGAATGGGCTGTGGTCGATATGACCGTTGCCGGCGATTCGGCGCCCGCCGAGGAGATTGTGGGTGCGTATATCCTCTTCCACCGAGACGTTTCGTTGGAATCCGTTGGCATGAGCACTTGCGCGAAGCATGGCGCTGTGATTCGATCAACGCTCCAATCCATCAACGGGCTCGTCATCGAGCTGCCATTCTCACGGATCGCCGATCTGGCAGACGAAGACTGTGTGCAGTGGATCGAGCCGCCGCTGCCCAGATTCACTCCCGTGAACGACAGCAATCGTGCCCTCATCGGTGCGGATAACGTCCAAGCCGCGCCTTACAACCTGGATGGATCCGGCGTAACCGTGCTCGTTTATGATGGCGGTACAGCCCGCTCGACTCACGTCGACTTCCAGGGGCGCCTCACCGTCCATGACGGCTCCGGCACGAACTACCACTCGACGCACGTTGCCGGCACAGTCGGCGGCGCTGGCGTGGCGAATGCTGCCTACAAGGGCATGGCGCCGGGCGTCACCATGCTGTCCTACGGCTATGAATACGATGGTTCCGACATTTTCCTCTACTCCAATCCCGGCGACATCGAGGACGACTACGACGAGGCGATCAACACTTACGGCGCCGACATCGCCAACAACTCGATCGGTACCAACACCTGTTACAACGGATTCCCCTGTAGTATCACGGGCAACTACGGCGCAACCGCGGAATTGATCGACGAAATCGTGGGAGGTAGCCTGGGAGCCCCATTCCGCATCGTCTGGGCCAACGGTAACGAACGTAGCAACGATGACTACTATTGTCCCGGGTGCCACGTGCCGGACCATTATTACTCGACCGCGCCGCCCGCCTGTGCGAAGAACCACATGACCGTTGGCGCGGTGAACTCGAATGACGATTCCATGACGTCGTTCAGCAGTTGGGGCCCCACGGATGACGGGCGTCTCAAGCCGGACATCTCGGCGCCGGGCTGCCAGAGCAACGGTGATGGCGGCGTGACCTCCACGTTCGACACCAGTGACACGGCGTATGACGTACTTTGCGGCACGTCGATGGCCGCGCCGACTGTGACCGGTTGTGCCGCCCTGCTGATGGAGGACTTCGAGAATCAGTATCCGAGCCTGCCGATGTTCCGCAACTCAACGCTGAAGACCTGGCTGGCCCACACCGCCGTTGACCGTGGAAATACGGGGCCGGACTATCAGTTCGGTTACGGGTCCGTGCGGATTCAAGCGGCGATCGATTTCATGCGGACCGGCCTCTTCTTTGAGGATGAACTCACGCAGGGCTCAACGGTTTCTCGAACTGTCACGGTGAGCCCAGGTGATCCGGAGTTGAAGATCACGCTCGCCTGGGATGACGTGCCGGGAACGCCGAACGTGAATCCTGCCCTGGTGAATGACCTCGACCTTCGTGTGTTTAGCCCCACAGCCGTTCGGCACTACCCGTGGACACTGAATCCCGGCAGCCCCAGCAGTGCGGCAGTTCGAACGCAGGAGGATCATCTCAACAACATCGAGCAGGTTCTGGTCGACAGCCCTGAAGCTGGAACATGGACGATCGAGGTGTACGGCTACAGCGTCCCCCAGGGACCCCAGAGTTTCTCTTTGGTCGGCGCGCCCGCGATCGGCTTTGGAACGACAATCAATTTCCCGGGCGGCCTGCCTTCCACATTAACGCCTGGTGTGCCGGAGGTCATTGCCGTCGAAGTCGTTTCCGTCGGGGAAACGACGGTGCCCGGCAGCCCGACTTTGTACTACCGATATGACGGTGGTTCGTATCTAACATCCTCACTGACGCATCTTGGCGGCCACAACTACCAGGCAACACTTCCTGCCGCTGGTTGCAGCGACACGCCGGAATACTACTTCAGCGCGGCGGGCAGCATTTCGGGCACCGTCTATCAACCGGCAAACGCGCCGGCCGGTACGTTTACCGCAGTCGTCGGAGAAGTCGTCACGATCTACGACGACGATTTCGAGGCCGATCAGGGGTGGGTTGCGGAGAATCTCGGTGCGAGCAGCGGTGACTGGGAACGGGGGGTGCCCGTCAACGATCCAGGTTGGGAATACGACCCCGCGTCCGATTCCGACGGCAGTGGGAAGTGTTGGCTCACGCAGAACGAAACGGGGAATACCGATGTTGACGGCGGTAGCGTCCGACTGACATCGCCCGCCTTCGATCTGTCTGGCGGGAACGTCACGATTAGTTACGACTACTACCTTTACCTCACGAACCAAGACGGCGACGACCGCCTGCTCGTCGAGATCGACGGGAACAACGGCGGCGGACCCTGGACCGAGATTGCCAGACACGACACCGACGGCGGTCTGGGCTGGCGCAGCCACACGATCACGCAAGGCGATATCGACAGCGCCGGTGTCACACTCACCTCACTGACGAAGCTTCGCTTCACGGCCAACGATGCCGATGCGCAGAGTATCGTCGAGGGCGGGATCGACGCGTTTCTCATTACAGGCTTCCAGTGTCTTGCTTCGAATGGCGCCTGTTGTTTTGCGGACGGGAGTTGTTCCGTCGAGACTGCGGCAGACTGCGGCACCGCAGGTGGGACCTACCAAGGCAACGGCACCTCATGCACACCGAACCCGTGCCCGCAACCGCCCGGCGCGTGCTGCCTGGCGGACGGAAGCTGTCAGGACGTAGCGGACCAAGCA
>CAZTAR010000102.1:4661-12307 GCA_964611695.1 uncultured Planctomycetaceae bacterium
CGGCGTGTTCGAAGGTCACGGTACTGATTGCGCGACGACGACATGCGACATTCTGCCCGGCGCGTGCTGCCTGGCGGACGGAAGCTGTCAGGACGTAGCGGACCAAGCAGCGTGTGATGTACTGAGCGGCGTGTTCGAAGGTCACGGTACTGATTGCGCGACGACGACTTGCGACATTCTGCCCGGCGCGTGCTGCTACTCGAATGGCTCATGCTCTGACGAAGCAGACCAGGCAACTTGTGAAGGTTCCGGCGGTACGTGGCAGGGGCATGGCACAGGATGCACGCCGAATCCTTGCTCACCAACGTGTTTGTTGCCGGCCGACGTCAATGAAGACTCGAAGATTGACGGCGATGACATTCAATGCTTCGTCGAGTGCATGATCTCAGGCACGGCCTTGGGGTGCAATTGCGATTGCGCCGACCTGGCTGAACCTGTTGGTATCCTGGATATGGATGATGTGTCCGTATTCATCGATGCGTTGTTGATCCTGTAGGTTTGCCTGTGGGATTCGGATTAAAGCTGCGTCTGATGCCGACAGGTTGTTGGACGGCATCAAACTGCGGCATCACCCAATAGTCTTGGCGAATGCCTCTGCCTTATCAACGACGACGGCAGGGGTGATAGCGAAACGATTCCCTCGCGAGCGTTCCCGGTGGAAATATCGGGAACGCTTGCTTCATTCATGTTTCCTCGCGACGAGTTCGTTCGGGCCTTGACCCTGGGCCAGACCTCCAAACCTGCTGAATCCACGGATTATGTCCAAGCCAGACTTGTGATCGATATCTTCCGCCAGCGAGCAAAATGTGAGCGCAAAGATTGCGCGAAGGGATATTTTTTCCCCTCAAACAACGATCTTCAGGTTGCCTTAACTTGAGATCGTGCCTGAGAAGTCGTCCCCGCCGGTTCAGGCCGGTTAACTGTTACAGTCGGAACAGTCATCGGTGTACTGGGGCACACGATGTTATCGCCACCATTCTGGGCGAGGTCTGCGCGTAGGGGCCGTAGGCACATTCCTGGAAGCGGGCGAGGCCCCGTAATGCCTTCAGTTTTGGTCCTTTTTTCAGCGACAGGGTTGACGTTCGTTTGCCGATTCTGGTACTATGAGCCTCGATACCGTTGGCCGAAGAGAACCGATTCGATTGCAGCGTCTGCCAGCGGAATGGGAACGGATGCATCTTCGAGGATCCGGCTTCAAATACAAAGCGACCAAGCAACCAGTCTTCGGGTGAAGAGGGCTGCGGTGGTGTGGTGTATTTCGGGCAATGCTCCGTGAAGGAGTGGGACCAACTATTAGGGGAGTAATCGAGGATCGAGATTGTGTGAAAAGTCGTAGTTGAGTTGGATACCGTTGTTGGGTGATTGGCCCAGGCTCGGTAATTCACCTCGGGACAGAAAAGTATTTTATTGGGTAGTGCTGTTTTTGGTTAAGGAGCAAGTCTTATGACGAAGAGAGGCGTTTTGATAGTAGTTTTGGGCTTAGCAGCCTGTTTGTGTTGGACTATCACCAGCACAATGGCAGGCGATGAGCCGAGTTTCCAAGCGAATGAGGTGAGTTCAGCTTCACCTTCCGCGAATCCGGATGTTACAACGGATTCCAAACAGCGGGCCGGCTTCACTCCTCGCAAGGCGAGCCTCCGGAACATCCGGATGGATTCCACGCGACGGATTGGGTCGACCTCAACAGAGGGCGCCAGCCTGGTCGGGAAGCAAGCGTTTGGCTCCCGATTGACGGCCACTGGCCTGCAGGATCAACCCGCTGTCGCGCGCGAAGCCGATGTCGGGTCGGCATCCTTCAGCTTGGCCCCGGAAGGCTCCGGCTCGGCAAGTGCCGCTCCGAGAGCGCCTTGTGTCTGTCCGAACGGTCCGTGCACGGTGTTGTGTCAGAACTCTCCCTGTGATGGTTCTGAAAGCGATGCCGTCTTGTGTGGTGCTGCCAGCGAGGTCATGACTGAGAACGCCATGGCGAAGGCCTGGGATGTTGGTGCCTCAAGCTTCACGGTTGAGTGCGTCACTTTCTGGATCATCTCGAACTCAGTCATCGAAGAAGCATGTCCCATCACCGTCAATGCCAATGTCTATTACAAGTCCACTGCCACCACGAACATCGACGGCCTCAATCCGAACGATGCCGTCATCACATTGGTCGGCAGCGGCACGACGTCAATAGCCTTTGAGCAGGAAGGTGAAGTCACCATTGAGATGGCATGTGGCGCCTGGATTCCCGCCAACGGCATCTTGATCGCGGAGATTGAGTATCCGGACGATCTTTCGGCCGATTGGCCCTCCGGTGTCGGCAACCCCGCAGGCTACCTCTGGCCGGGAACCAACGATATCTCGAGCGATGACGCGTACCTTCGGTCCGCAAGCTGCGGAGCCAATGATTGGACAGAAGTCAGCACCCTGGGTGCCGCCTTCGCAGATTCCCAATATTGTATCAAGGTCGAGGGCGAGACGGGCCATCCTGCCCCTGAAGGCGCTTGCTGTTATTCCGATGGCGCCAGCCCGGCGGCGTGGGCCTGCTCGGACGAGCTCCTTTCGGCTTGTGAGACCTTGGCCGCTGGCAACGAGTTCACTTGGGACTGCACCCAGACCTGTGGCGAGATGGTTCCAACTTGCGGTACCGGTGCATGCTGCACCGTGAGCGAAGTCTCAATCCTGAACTGTGTGGACGGCCAGACCGAAGCCCAGTGCGACGCCGTCAGCGGCTACTGGGACGGCAACGGCTCGATCTGCGCGAACATCGAAAGCTGCGTCTTCCCGCCGCCCAACGAGACGTGTGACAGCCCAACCGTCCTTCCGTCTGACCCTTGTATCCAGGTCACTTTCGACTCGACAAATGCGCATTCCGACACGCTCGGCGACCCCGTGTCTTGCATGGGCGATGCACCAGGCTCACCGCTTGCGCGAGATGTCTGGTACAAGTACCAGATCCCGACGACCTACGGCGGCACACCGATTGATGGCGGCAGCTACCTGGTGATTAGCACCTACGGCAGCAGCTACGATACGGTTCTGCAGCTATTCTGGGATTCGACGGCTCACCACGACTGCGCCGCCCTTACTTGCCCGCCAGGCTCTGGTGGCCAAACGGTCGGCGAAGGTGCGTGCAATGATGATGTCATTCTCGGAACGCGGCTCTGGTCGCGCATCGAGTTCCCCACCGATGGTGGCACCTTCCCAGGTCCCGGCGACTGCCTCTGGATTCGCGTGGGTGGTTGGTTCGGCCAGACTGCCGAAGGCGGTTTCGGCGCGCTCAACATCCAGTTGATTCCGAGCACCACCGAAGTCTTGACCCTTTGCTGCACCGGCTCCACCTGCACGATGGAGACGGCGGCCGACTGTGTCGCCGGGGGTGGCTATCCCAGGACGTGGACCGATTTCTTCGAGGGTGCCAACTACGACACCTCCGGCTCCGATCCTGACACGGATCCCCTTGTTTGCGGCACTTCTGACGAAGTGTTTGTCAAGCATGCGGGCTGCTGCACCTATCCGCATTGTGCCGCGGGCGATGCCTGTTTCAATGCGATCCCGATCACGGGCGATGTCGCGGAAGACGTGCACAACGTGCGGTATTACTCGTTCGTCGCCCCGGCTAGTGGCGCCGTCCAGATCGATACGTGTGGCACGCAGTGGGATACCGTCCTCTCGGTTTACCGAGGCGATACCTTCCAAGATGAATGGTCCGACTATCCCGGCAACTGCATTGAGGGAAGTCCTTACCTCATCAAGCGCAACGACAATTGTGTCTATTCCGAAGATCCCGCATCCTGTGGGATTGCCTCGTGCTTTGATGATGTTGCGACCTATGGAGAATCCTGCCTCTGCCTGACTGTCGGCATCTTCGGTGAAGACTTGCTTCCGGGCGAGACTTACATCATCTCGGTCGGCATGAAGGATACGCGCGTGGCCGGTTCGGAATGCCGCCCCGAGGGCGTCGATCCCGAGCCCAACTATCCAATGGACGGGTTCCCCGCACTCCCGTTGGTTCTCAACCTCGAAATGGGGACCGGGCTGAGCTGCTACACCTGTGAAACGGGTTGCACCTGCCGCGGCGACTTTGATCTCAACAACATCTTGAATGGTAATGACATTCAGGCTTTCGTTGACGAGTTGACCAACGCGACTCCCGACTGTGAGACAATCAATTGGTGCAAGGCCAACATGAACGGCGACTGCTCCTTGGATGAGCAGGACATTCCGGTCTTTGTCGCCGCACTGTTGGTTCCGTGGGAGTGCTACGGGGTGATCGACTGCGAGAATCCCGATCGCGACTTCTGCCAGCTTCCGATTGGTGGCGGTTCTACAAGTGACCTGAATCCTGGTGCTGGCTTCGCGGTTGCGGATAACTTCCTCAGCCCGACTGGCGGATTCATCACAGAGGCTTGCTGGTGGGGCTTCTACCACGACTTCGTGGCAAGTGCTTCCTGCGGCCCGACGGCCGACAACTTCACCATCGCCTACTACAACGATGCCGGCGGTTATCCTGGCACGATCAAGGCGGGTCCCTTCGCCGTAGTAGCCTTGCGGGCAGCCACGGGTGAAGAGTCCATCACCGGCCATCCGCAGTATGTTTACTCGGCATACCATCCTGATGTCGTTGCCATGCCGGGTGAGTGCCTGTGGATCGAGATTCAGAATGATACGGTCGCAGGCGACTGCTACTGGCTGTGGGAGTATGCCCTTGCCGGCGACGAGCTGAATGCTCAGGACGTCGACCTCAACGGCTATACTGCTGATGAAGTGGGCACGGATGACCAGGCCTTCTGCGTGAACGTCGAGATCGCAGGCCACGGCTGCTTGGATACAAGTTGTGAACCGGTCTGCCCGACGGCTGCCGGAACCATCATCGAAGGCGAAACGACGCCTTGTCCGTTCGGCGATCCCTACGCTGGAGAACCGTTCGGCCACGACCTCTTCAACGGCGGCTGCAACGAGCCGGGCGCTGAAGCTTTCACGACCGTCGCCTGTGAGTATACGGTTTGTGCGACGGCCAACACGATGTTCACTGCCGTCACTTGCACGATCAACGGCGATTGTCTGCCGGGCGACACCTGTGGTGGCGAGAACCCAGGGTTCTGCGATGACACCATCTACCTCTGGGTCGATACCGACTGGTACGAGGTTACGATCGCCACTGAGCGGTATATAACTCTCACCGTGAATCCGGGCGATATCACCTTCCCGTGGCGGATGGGCTTCATCGAGTACACCCCGGGATTGGAAGGTTCCGGCAATTGTGCCGACATCACCGGCTACATCTCGCCGCTGGTCTCCGGCCTGCCTTGCGAGGGCGGCTCTGTCTCCGCTTGTCTGCCTGCCGGCACGTACTGGATCTACGTCTCACCGAATCCGGACTACATCGTCCCGTGTGAGTCCCCATACGTGTTCAGCGTTACTTGCAGTGATTGTCCCTGTGGTCAGAATATGTTGACGCAGAACACTGACCCGGTGACCATCGAATCGCCGAGCACCGTCGCTTGTGGCTCCGGTGATCCGCGCACCACGACCGACAACTGGTATTGCCGCACCTTCTCGCTGGCTTCACCGCTGGAGGTCAAGTGTGTGGAATTCGGTGTGGAGAATGCCGTTCGTGCCGACATTGACGTGACGGTCAACGTCTACCAGGACACCGATGCTAACCCGGGTAACGGCGTTGGCACGTTGTTGGGTAGCAAGACCCTCACCGTGACTGCGGCCGACGAGGGCACCCTCATGGTGGCCCAGTTCGACGCGCCGTTTACGGTTGCCGCTGGGAACATGGTTGTAGAGTTGTTCCAGCCAGCTTCGACCGAGACCGATTTCTACTTCGGTTCGAATAGCAACGGCGAAACGCCGATCAACTCGACCTGGTTCTACACGTCGGATTGTGGCATTCCAGCTTACGTCACCATGGAAAGTGTCAACCCGGATTGGGATGTACACATGATCATGAACGTACTCTACTAAGGTACGCTTCGCTGATGTAAAGCTGAATGTAAGTTGTTTCTAAGAATCGCCCGTCCCGGTACTCCGGGGCGGGCGGTTTTCTTTGCGCATGATCGAGACAGGTCGCCAGCCAAACGTGAGGGAGGGCAAACGCGATTCTTACGTGGGCCGGTCTTTTCTAGAGTGGTGATTGCCGCCTATACTCCCACATGTTCGACATCCGGTGATGTCGAAGGAAGGGGTGCATAGATGAACACTGCGAGACCGGGGCCCGTCGCCCAACCGCCGAAGATGCAACTCGGCGACCTGACAATCACATTACTTGACGGTGGAGAGCTGTGGCTCGACGGCGGCGCGATGTTCGGCGTCATTCCAAAGCCTGTCTGGTCGAGGCTTGTGGAGGTTGATGACCTCAACCGGATACCGCTGGCAATGACGTGTGCCTTGGTCGAGGTCGGCGGCAAGCGGATATTGATCGAGACCGGCGCGGGAGAGCCGACGGGCTACGGTGAAAAAGAGCGGTGTTTTTTCCGGTTCAAAGACCACTGGGTGCTGGATTCGTTACAGGCGGCTGGCGTGGAACGCGGTTCGATCGACTACGTTATTCTCACGCACCTGCATTTCGACCATGCAGGCGGCGTGACGATGGCGGACGGCAAGGGAGGGCATGTTCCGACATTTCCCAACGCGCGGCACATCGTTCAACAAGGTGAGTGGGAGGATGCCGTCAAAGGCCATGCCGTGATGAGAACCACCTACCGCACGGAAAACCTTTCCCCATTGGAGAAGGCCGGCGTGTTGTCGCTCGTGGAAGGACCAGCGGAGATATTTCCAGGGGTGTCGGTGACACCGATGCCAGGGCACACGCGCTATCACCAAGGCGTTGTGATCGAGAGCGGTGAACAGCGAATTATCCAACCTGGCGACCTGTTGCCGACCTCGGCGCACGTCGGCGAGCGATACAACATGGGATACGATCTGTTGCAACATGAGAACATGGAGCAGAAAAGGCGGTTGCTGGAGACCAACAGAATGGCCGGTTCTTTCCTGTTGCTCGGCCAGGATCCGACGAACGCGATTCGGCGGATTGAACAAGGTTCTTGCGGCTTCACATTGGTCGCGGCAACGTAGTAGCTTCCACATCGTCCGGGACATGATTGGCGGAACAAATACCAATGCCATAGGACGGCGCGTCCTCTCTGTGGACGGCCCCAAGGTCTTCGTCCCCGCCCGCTTGCGCGCTGGGACTGGGTTTCGTGCCCCACTCGGATGACGTTGCACATCAATTCGCTGTCGCATTATCCGCCATGACTGTCAGTCGCTCGCACCCACACGGGATTGGGTCTTGTATTTGACGCCCAAACGGAGTTCCGTGATAATATTCGCAGTGCGATTGAGGGCTCTCGCCGGATGGCAGGAGCAAGCCCTCGCGTTCAAGAGTCGGTCTTTGCACATTTGATCTGAGAGACGACGTATGCAATTCAATCTTCCAGAAGAACTGGCGGCGTTTCGAGATGTCACGCGGGATTTCGCGGCCGAGAAGATCGCGCCGAATGCCCGGGAGTGGGATGCGAACAAGTGGATCCCGGAAGAGATACTCGCCGAGGCGGGCCGAATGGGGCTGTTCGGTGTGACGACGCCGGAGCAGTACGGTGGCGTTGGTCAGAGTATGCTGGCGATGTCGGTCGTCATCGAGGAGATCGCCCGATGGGACGGAG
>CAZTAR010000103.1:0-12245 GCA_964611695.1 uncultured Planctomycetaceae bacterium
CCGCTACTTTGGCATACCCTAGAGACTCGGTGGCTTGAAGGGTCGACTCTATGGAAAACCAGGCGCGGCCTGGTTCGGCGACTCGGAAATTTGACAAGGTTTTGCAATGATCCGTATCCGCACTACGGAAAACCAGACAAACAATGGTGAATCCAAGGCAGGCGAGGGCCAGGCATAACAACCGTGGCCTGACTCGAAGATGGCTCGCTCGAACCTGCATGGACTCAATCCCCCCCGGCTGGTTTTACCAAAAGACAAGGACGCGATCGCCTGCCACGCCGACAGGCTCGCTGGGAAATCTTGCACACGGGATGCCAACGGTGGGTTGACGATGCTCACATGAAAACCGGCAGCATCCAGCCCCCCTGACAGCGAAATACCGGGAAAGGGGAGAAATCGATGGCCTGTACCGCCTGTATCAATCGTATCGAAGTGAGATTCTCGACAACACAAACACAATCTCGTATCAGCGATAACCTCATTCCGCAACAAATGTTAAGGCTTTTTCGACCACAGTCCACATCGCACTCTCACTCACCATCGCCCGCACATGAACCATCTATCCAAGGCAGCAAACCCACAGTTCGACATCGATCCGTAGGCCGTTATTATCGGATAGCATGGAATGTTTTTGATTACGCCGAGCCCATCACGAGGCGATAGGTTCTTGGCTGGGCCTTGGATGGTTATAATCCACTTGCACGTTTCATCGTGCGCGATTCCGCCGATGGACCGAATGAGGGAAAACCAGCGGGCCGCCAATTGCGGCTTCAGCTTCTATAGACGATGCGAACTTCCGGACAATCACGATCACCACGCCAAGGAGAGGCGCGCCGCAGGTTGACCAATGGCCAAGCAGGCGGGTGGCTGCAACGATTGCGTCGAATGCTCTGTTGGCCCCTGGTCATTGCAGCGTGTTTCTGGGTTGGCGCGTTTATCATCGTCAATTCCGGCGATCAACGGCTGCCCTATTTCCGGGGCCAAACACTGACACAGCCTGTGATTTGTCGGGTCTCCTTCACAATCCCCAATAAACGAAAGACCGAGGAAGCTCGAAGGGCGGCGGAAGAAAGCGTCCCATACTGCTTCCGATACAACCAGGCATTGGTCGAGAGCATCCAGGCAGAGTTTCGTAACCTTCACGCGGCGGCTAAGGCGGCGGAAGACTACGAGAAATTCAAAGAGGCGTCCGCCGGACGCTGGCCACTCGAAGTCGCCGGCTTCGACGTGCTCAAGTCCCTCACCGACGAGTCCGGAAGTGAACGCTGCAAACGCAACGTGGATGCGATTGCCGACAGGCTCGCCGGCGAACCCATGATCGCCAACGCCGAGAATGACCCGGAACTCCGAACCACCGCCAGCAAGGTCATGCTGATCCGCGGAGACGAAACACCCACACTCGTCCCGAAAGAAAGGCTTACATACGCCGCAAACCCTGACCAAGTCGATCGTCTGGCCAGGGACCTTGTTCGCTTCGTCTTTTCCCCGCAGCTTGAAGACGCCCTCGTCACGATCGTCAAAAAAGCCATCTCGCCTCCAGAGGGGCGCGTCCTGCCGATCTACGAATTCGATCGGGCACTCACAAAAGAAAAACGGGCCGAACAACTGGCCTCCGTCCCACCGGTCCTGGATCCGTTCGCACCGGGCGACGTCCTCGTGCAAGCCCGCGCACTCGATGACGACGACCTCGCACTCCTCCGGGCGGAGCATGACAAATTCCTGGAGCGGCGAAGCGCCGACGCCACTCTCTTCAGCCAATGGCGATGGAAGCGGCTCGGCCTGTCTGGCGTGGTCCTCATGATCACGATCGGCATGTCAGTCTACACGCGACGATGTCAGCCCCGTGTCTTGGAGAAACCCGCGCGATCACTCGCCCTCGCGACCCTGCTGCTCATGATGCTGCTGGCGGATCGCGTGATCCTCGTCGGGATGGACGCCTCACCCATGTGGAGCGTCGCCACCATCACAATGACGGCCGCGGTTCTCACCATCGCCTATTCCCAGATTTTCGCCGTCGGCGCAACAACCGGCCTGGCCCTGCTGACAATCCCCGTCTTCAGCGCCTCGTACAGCCTCATCCTCGTCTTGCTCACGGTCGCATCGGTCACAGTCCTGTTGCTCAAAGAAATCCGAACCCGCCTTCGCATCGTGGAGGTCGGTGGCCTGTCCGCCTCGGCTGCGGCAATCAGTGCATACCTCGTCAGCCTCGCACATCAACAGGAAGCCCTCAAGGCTGCGGCAATCGCCGCCCTCGCGGCAATGGCTGGAATCAGCATCGTCATGGTCCTGCTGCCTATCATCGAAAGGGTCTTCAGAATCACGACCAGCCTGACCCTCCTCGAATGGGCCGACACCAGCAAACCGCTCTTGAAACAACTCATCGAAAACGCGCCCGGAACCTGGCAACACAGCCACCTGTTGGGCAGCATGGCCGAAAAGGCCGCCGAAGAAATCGGCGCGAACGGATTGCTCGTTCGCGTCGGCGCCTACTACCACGACATCGGAAAAATCTGCAAGCCCAACTACTTCGTCGAAAACCAGCAGGCGAAAATGAACGCCCACCGAGGGCTCGCGCCGACAATGAGCCTGCTCGTCATCCTTGCCCACGTCAAAGACGGGCTCGCCCTCGCCCGAGAACAACGACTGCCCCCCGTGCTGCACCAGTTCATCGCGGAACACCACGGGACCACCATCGTCAGGTTCTTCCACGCCCGCGCCGCACAAGAAGCAAAAGCCGGTGGACGCGATAAGCGTGAAGTGAGTGAAAGCGAATTCCGCTACCCAGGCCCCAAGCCTCGTTCACGTGAGTCGGCCATCCTGATGTTGTGTGACAGCACCGAAGGCGCGGTGCGTGCCCTTCAAGACCCAACGCCGGGTCGCATCGAAAGCGTGGCCCATGATATCATGATGGCCAAACTCATGGACGGCCAGTTCGATGACTGCGACATCACCCTGAAACAACTCTCCGGCGTCGAAAAATCCCTGGTCAAAAGCCTCTGCGCGATCCACCACGGCCGAATCGCTTACCCCAAGAGCGACGAGGAAACAGCCGCGCATGCTCGCACCGCATAAGCGGGAAGGAAACTTAGAAAAGCCAAAACGTCAAAAAACCGAAATGCCTCCAATCGACAAAACACCCTTGGCGAAACGGCTTGAGCTATTTAACTTTTTCCGTAGCGGCCGACGCCCCTGTCGGCCGAGGCAAACAGTTTGTATTTTATGTCCGGCGCGGAAGGCGGACGCTCCACGATGGCTCAGGTTGTTCTAAAACAGGCCGGGTGGCCCACCCCGCGAGAAAACTGATCACTGACAACTGATAACGAATCCCGCATGAGCACCCCAGACAAACACTCCGACAAAGCCAATGACGAAGAACCCCCGGAACCTCCAGCGGGGCGTTGCGGCGAGGTTGCCCCTGGCGGCACAAGACAGTTGCGCATCACGCTGGCGGAATGCCCTGAAGACGTCCAAAAGCAGGTCCGACGTGCGGCACGCCACACCCTGCGCCGCGAAGGTTTTTCCAAAGGCCAGCTCGATATTGCCATCCTCGGAAATGCCGAGATGAAGCGCCAACACAAGCGGTGGCTCGACGACGACACCACCACCGACGTACTCTCCTTCGATCTCCGTGAGTGCCCCCGGGCAGGCATCGTGGATGGACAACTCCTCGTGTGCATCTCCGTCGCCCGACGACGAGCCCGAAGCCGAAAGACTGACTGGCAAGGAGAGCTAATCCTATACGTCGTCCATGGCTGTCTTCATCTATGCGGGTATGATGACCAGTCGGAAGAAGACGCCGCGCGGATGCACAAGACGGAAGATGAGATACTCCGCAAGCTCGGCTGGGGTCCGGTGTTCCAACCACCACGCACCCGGCGAAAATCGCAAACTGATCGACGGCCATCTTCAGCCCCTTCTCGCTGCGTGCGGAGGAGTCGACCATGAGAATCGCGGTCATCCAGTTGGCAGCCCGGAGAGAACCGCGCACCACCATCTTTCAAAAGGCGCTCCGGGCAATCGACACCGCCGCCGAGGAGAATCCGGCCCCGGACCTGGTCCTACTGCCGGCGTTCAGTGACATCCCGGCAATCTTGAGAGGGGATACGTTCATCACCGAACCAACCGCAGGCCCCACTGTCGCCGGCTGTGGCCTCCGAGCACGTCAATGGGGAATATTCGTCGCGCTGGGCATCGCCGAGGCTGGCTCCGATAAACCCTACGTCACCACCGTCCTCATTGACCAAGACAGCGACCTGCGGCTCGCCTGTCGCCAGCAAAGTTTCAATAGCCAAGCAGAGAGTCGCTTCGCAACCGGGAGCCGAGGCCATTCGACGGACGTGTTGCTCGGCCGCATCGCATTGTTGACTGGCGACGACATCCTCAACGAAAATGCATGGGACGATGCTCATCGACAAGGCGCCGGGATCGTCCTCTGCGCCACCTGCTGGACGCGTGATGGAGGCAACCCTGCGACCGAAACCGAACACATCCGCACCCGCATCGCCGCCAACGCCAAACGATGCGGCATAGCATGTGCCGTTGCAGACGCAACAACCGCGGAGGCGGCAATCAAGCCCGCATGCCCCGGCGCCAGCGTCATCATCGCATCCGATGGAAAAACCCTTCAAGCAGCGGAGCCTGGAATCGAAACAACGCTTTGGGCGGAAATAGATATCCCGCAGATCAAAACAGAACAGGAAAAAGCGTAGCGTCGGCCCCCCGTGGCCGACGAAAAACACAAGTGGTATTCAGCGGCCGACGAGAAACTCATGTTGTCTTTAGCGGCTACCAGAAACATCGACCCCATAAACAGTGTTCCACGAGTGTAAGCGGAACGGAAACAATACGAAGGCAACAAAATACAAGGAGATTCATAGTCGATGGCGATAGGCCTAATCGTACTCTGGTCTTTTCAAGTAGTGCTCTGCGGAACAGCGGTCGTTGCGATTCGACTTGCGTCGCGCACGAGATTGATCGCCGCGCTCAAACAGGCAAAACGTGAACACTGGATCGACCGGTTCGACCGCCACGAAAGGGAATACGCCCTCACCGCCCAGGTGTATCGCCAACTGGCCCTGGTACTGCTCGTCATCACGGTCGACCTGACCATCGTATCAGCTGGCGTGCCCCGATGGCCCTTCGAAACTCTCAAGGTCCTGCTGTTCTGCGTGGCGTGGTTTCTTCTGTTCGGCGTCGCGATCCCGGTCGCCTGGGCCCGTCATGCCGGCGAACCCTTTCTCGCAAGAACGCTGCCTGTCATCGGACTCATGCGCCGGATAACACGACCGATCCTCATCGCCGCCGATGCGGTGGATGAGATCATTCGCCGCCTCGCCGGCGCGCCGCGAGAAACGCCTAACCGCGCCCAGGAAACCGACAGAGTAATACTCGACGCCGTTAGCAGTGAGAGCGTCGACGAATCCGAACGAGCCATGATCGAATCGGCTATGGAACTGGACGAAACATCGGCCGGTCAAATCATGACGCCCAGGACGGACATGGTCGCCATTGATTTGAACGCAAGTTTCCAAGAAGTCCGCAAGCTCGTCCTCGACGTCGGTCATTCGCGAATCCCGGTCTACCAAGACACCATGGATCAGGTCGTCGGACTCCTCTATGCGAAAGACCTTCTGCAAGTGGATGAGCCGGCCGGGTTCACGCTCAAAGAGAAGATGAGAGAAGTCACCTTCGTGCCGGAAACCAAAGACCTGGCCTCCCTCCTCCGCGAGTTCCAGGCCAACCGCGTTCACCTGGCCATTGTCCTCGACGAATACGGCGGCACCGCGGGTCTCATCACCATCGAAGACATCCTCGAAGAACTGGTTGGCGAAATCACGGACGAGCACGACAAGCCCCCGCTGCCACCGATCAAACGAATCGACGCACGGACGACCGACCTCGACGCGAGGGTACATGTCGATGAGGCCAACAAGGCACTCGATATCTCCCTGCCACAGGACGAGTCCTACGACACAATCGGCGGATATGTCTTCGCCAAGCTGGGACATATTCCCAGCGTTGGCGAAAGTTTCGTCGAGGACCGGGTCAAAGTGGAGATTCTCGAGGCAGACGACCGCCAAGTCAGACGCCTGCGGATTCACGTTCCCGACCCAATCGAGCAAGAGTAGCTACCGTGAGCCTCATCAAGGACAGCGCGATCGTATTACGTCGGCTGGACTACAGCGAAACCTCGCAAGTCCTCGTCGTCTTCACGCGCGCCCACGGACAACAACGCCTCATTGCCAAGGGCGTCAAACGCTCCACGAAAACCCGCACCGCCGTGGGCATCGATCTGCTCGAACAAGGCAGTCTCATCTACTCCCGTCGCGCCGGCAAAGAAGACGGCCTCGCCACTCTCACCCAATGGCACCAGGAAAACATCTTTCCACACCTCCGAAAAAACCTCCGCCGAAGCTACGCCGCACAATACGCCGCGGAAGTCACCGCGCAACTGACGGAAACACACGATTCACATCCGGCGATCTTCGACGGGCTGCATCACCTGCTACTCGCGATGGCACAAGATGATCCGCTCTCTGCCCTGATCGCATACCTCTGGCTGCTACTCCGAGAGATCGGCCTCAGGCCGGACTTGAAACGATGCGTAAATTGCGGCCGCCCGGCCCCGGAAGAAGGCACGCTCTACTTCAGCTCGCGAGAAGGCGGCGTCATCTGCCGAGACTGTGAACCCGCCATCGTGGAGAAACGCCGCATCTCGCAAACCATCTCCAAAACACTGGCATCGACAGACCATCGGCCCGACCTATCGCTGGCAACTACCGCGTTTGACTTGCTTGATTACCATTTCACGGAATTGATGTCTCGCCCGCCCAAAGTGTCCGCCATGCTCCGATCCGTGCTCAGCCTTTAGAGAATTTTAGTGTTGAGATTGCATTCTCCGCTGTAGCGTCGGCCCCCCGTGGCCGACGGGGATCACCCGTTTGTTCGCCCCCCACAAGGTCGAACGCTGACCGCTTGCTGACGCGCGCGGCTCTGATCTCCGCCACAGAGAATGCCATCTCATACCTAAAATGCTCTAGAAACTATCTCAGAATACCCCAAGACTGTGCCAAGCCGATTGTGGCGCCGCCGTCTCGGCGGTGAAAGCACAGGCGAGACGCCTGTGCCACAATCCTGAGATAGGTTCTTAGAGCAAACTCACTGTTCCCGTAGCGGCCGACGCCCCTGTCGGCCGTCAACGTAGCGTCGCGCCCCTGATCCAAGTCCCGAGCGCAAGCGAGCGGGTATGAAGACCTGGCGTCTTCATACGAATACCCCGCGCTGGCGCTTGGGGCTCGGATCACATCCGCCGAAACCGTTATCGACGACGCCGGACGACGAATTCCGCCGTCGCGAAAAGCCTGTCCCGCGCGCGCCCGGACGGCAAATCCGCGATGCGCGACAAAGCGGATTTCACATACTCGCGTGCCGTCGTCATGGCACTGTCGACGGCCCCGGAGCCTTCGAGGATCGCTCTGACGCCCCCGGTCTTGTCGCCCACATCCCCGGACAACATGGCGATCAAACGGTGGCGATCCGTTTCCTCAGCCTGATGAAGAAAACGAATGAGCGGCAGCGTCAGCTTGCCGAGGTCCGCATCGCGACCGACGCTCTTGCCCATTTCATCTTCCGTCGCCGTCAAGTCGAGCAGATCGTCCACCACTTGAAACGCGATGCCCAGGTCCTCACCGAACAAAGCCATGTTCCGAACCACACTCGGCTCGGCCTGCGCCAACTCGGCGCCGAGTTCGCAACACACACTAATCAGCGCCGCCGTCTTGCGGCGGATGATCTCGATATACGCCGCTTCCATCAGGTCGAAGTTCCCACGGCTTTCGATCTGCGAAAGCTCGCCCTCGCACACCGTGTTTGTCGCAGCAGCAATCCGGCGCGAAGCGTGGGTTGAACCGAGGCTGCTACACAAGTGGTAGGCATGTGAGATGAGATAGTCGCCCAGCAGCACCGCCCCCTCATTCCCCGCCAGCCGGTTGACTGTCGCCCCATGCCGCCGAACATCCGCCTCATCGAGAACGTCGTCATGAACGAGGGTGGCCATATGGACCATCTCGACGACCGCGCCCGCGACAATGTGCTCGTCGCGAATCCCACCAGTCGCATCGGCGGAAAGTAGCAGCAATTGCGGCCGCAACAACTTGCCACGATACGCCCGCACCCGCTCCAAAAGCCGATTAACACACGGCTGATCTGACCGAGTCTCCCGATCGAAAGTCTCGATCACCCGCTCCAGCGAGTTCGCAATCAGGCTGTCCGTCCCACAAAGGGTGGTCATGGAGGTAAACCTTCCCAGTTAATCCACAATTGTAGCGGACACTCTATCATTCACCCCTGTTTTCATCAGATTTCAGAAGTTTTGAAAGAATTGAGTCCGCAGCGGGCACCTGATACGAACGCCGGGAATACCACTTTCACGCTCCTCGCCAAAAGTCTCGCCATGCTGATGACGCCAAGTCTGACCTTCATCGACGGCAGACTCGTCGTATGGAAGCACACGCTGACCATCATGATGCAGAGCTTCGTCTCGCTCGGCTGGACCACGATCCTGTGGTTCATCTGCGGGTACTCGCTGTGTTGCTCTGGTGATGTCTGTGGCGTAATCGGGAACTTACACATTCGGCCGCATCTGTGTCAGCCTCTCCGCAACAACGGCGAGAACGCCTATGACGTGCAGGGATTGCCAGAGGCTTGCCTGGACGAATCACGACAGTCAAGAATGAGGTAGACGTGGTTCGTTCGCCATTCGTTCAACAGCTCGGTGGACACGTTGGTCATCCCCGGTACGGACAACGCGCATCATCTCCGCTTGACGGCGCAATCTCACAAAGGTAGTGTCTGCCCCGGATCGGTCGAGGAGGGTACCGCGAAGGCGTCAAAAGGGTACCTGTCGCAGTGCAAATCCAATGACCATAAGTCGTTTTCCCTGCCGAGGCAGGGCTGGTTCCACAACTTGGTTGATAGAGGTGCAGGAATATGCTTCCAGACAACTTTTTCGCAGACACGGCAGGCGGTCTTTTGGAAACGGTATTCGGCGGTTTGCTTGCGTTGTGCATGGTACCACTGACAGCGCTCACCGATGCGTTGCTGGCGTTTCTCACAGGCCTGTTCACGATCTAGCGGCATGTGCTCGCCGTGCGCCACCGGTTGCCGACGAGTCACCGGCAAGACGCGATGCGGCGTGCCGCGAACATCGGCGCGGAAACATCGAACGTGTTGGTCGATTCCGGAATCCGGGCGCCGTCTGTATTCGCCCGGAAACCCAATCCCTTTCGCGGAAGGTCCTGGTCATGACCCCCAAGCAATTAGTACTGGTATCATTGGGGTGCCACGAGCGGCTTGTCCGCCCGTGCCGACACTGGCAGCAAGCTGCCAGTGGCACCCCTCTACGAAACGATACCAGTACCAAGCAATTGATGTCGCTTGCCATCGCCCTGAGCGTGGCGTTCGTGTGTTGCTCGCCGAGTGTGGTGGCAGATGATCCTCCTGAGGAAAACGAATGGCTGGCGTACGGCGCTTCGGAAGATGACGAGGCCTCCAAGGCAACGACGTTGGAACAAACGACAGTCGCCACCGAGACCAAGTCTGGCGAATGGGAGAAGCCGATTCCCCTGAGCCTGAGTCTCGAATACACCTTGGTGAGTGACTACATCTTCCGTGGCATCCATTTTTCCGAACACGCCACCGAAGGCCGGGAAACCCCCAATCACCAATTGGGGACCAGCATCGGTCTGGATCTCGCGCCGCTCTGGGGCGGCAAGGCCGGTCAATGCGGCTCCATCAACTTCGACACCTGGTTCGAGTGGTATGGCGACCAGGACAAAATCAATCCCATCGAGGATTCGAACAACCAGGAAATCGATTACTCTGTCTACTACAGCTATAGCATCGAGCCAATCGCAACGGACCTTTCCATCGGCTGGATCCACTACTACTTTCCCAATCTCAGGGACGTCAACAACAATGACAGAACCAACGAATGGTTCTTCTCGTTGGAACACAACGACGCCTGGGCCTGGCGTTGGCTCGACTACGAAGGCGAAGACGGCATCCTGAACCCGACATTCGCTTTTTATCATGACACGCATCTTTCAGGCGGCGTCTGGATGGATCTGGGGATCAGTCACGGCTTCGAGTTTGAGTGCATCCCGGACCTCACTATCACGCCTAGCTATCAACTGCACATCGATGGCGGCTACTTGGGACCCTTGCTCAAAGTGGACGACCACGATACGCGCATCGCGGGAATGACCTACGGCATCGACCTGACTTACGATCTCACCAAGCTGCTTCAGCTTCCCCCGTGGGCTGGGGAAATGGCGATCTCCGGCTTCCTGAACTACTTCGATCCCACGAGCGCTGTTCGAGGCACCGGCGGCAACATCAATCTGGAAGACGAACTCTACGGCGGCATGAAGCTGGCCTGGAGTTGGTAGGGCACTTTAAAGGTTGAGAGTGCATACTTCGGCGTAGCGTCGGCCCCCCGTGGCCGACGCGGATAGCCAGTATGTTAGCACCCCACAAAGTCGAAAGCTGACCGCTTGCTGACGCGCGGCCCTGGCCGTCTTTTCGCTTGGCGCCTCTACAGGTCGCTATCCTGTATCCGAATCTCCCCGCTGGCCGTTTCGAGTGTGACCGTCTCTCCACCTGAGCCGAGGATACCGGAGACTCTCTTGTTGCTGCCATACTGCGCCTTCTCCGTGCGCATCGGTACGTTAACCTGGATGTTCCCGTGGCCGGTGCTGGCATCGAGCTGGCAGGAAAAATCCTTCGGAATTCGCAGTTCCAGGCGCCCGAATCCGGAATGCAGCTTCCACGGTGTCGCGACCGCGCTGCCGGCCCGCGCGTTGACCTTCACCCTCCCGCTCGAAGTCACCGCGCTGAGGTTCGAAAACACGCCGTCGAGGACCACCTGGCCAAAGGCCGTCCTGGCGTCTACCTGTCCGCTAAAACCAGCCACCCGAATGGTGCCGCTCTCGCTGTGAGCCAGCAGGTTGCCGGCGGCGTTGCGCACCCGAACGGCCCCAAAATCGCTCCGCAGATCCCACGGGCCACCCTCGGCAGAGGAGAGCGTAATGGTTCCGGAAGACGTTTTGGCTGTCACCTCGCCCACAAGGTTGGTCAATGTCAATGAACCAAAATCCGAGCCCACCACCATGTGCTCCGCCCGCACATCGTCGAATTCCACTTGACCGGAATCCGTATCTGCCGTCACCTCCGAGCCTTTGACTTTGTTGACGGTCATGCCGCCGAAGTCTGACCCCAGTTCGATACGATCGCCTTCCGCGTCGCTTAGCGAGACATGCCCCGAATCAGTCTTCGCAATGAGTTGCTTCGCCTCGATCTCGCCTAGCGTGACATCGCCGAATCCGGAGATCGCCCGCACTGACTCGCCGCGCAGGTTGTGCAATTCGACGTCGCCGGAGTCGCTCTCCGCATCGACATTGCCTTCAACGCCGACCACGTCCACGGAGCCGAACCCAGTCGCCAGCTTGCACGCCCCCAGTGGCCCACGCGCTCGGACGCTCCCGGAACGCAGATCGACATCCAGCAGCGTCCCGGCCGGGACCACCGCGTGATAGCGGACAGACGGACTGATGGTCGTCGTGCCGAACACGCCGCTATACACCAGCGGCTCCCCCGTACTTTCGATGGTGATGCGGCCATCGCTGCGCTTCGCGACAGGCCCGAAACGCTCAACGAGGGCCTGGGCATCTTCCTTACTTCGGGCATACGCCACGAGCGACACATCGAGCCTGGATTCGCCATCCGCCGACACCTCGACCTCAAACTGCGCGGTCCGGCACGCCAACGCCAGCGTCCGGCCCGCAGCTAAATCCAGTGGAAGCGATAGTTTCTTCTCCGCCCGAGCCCCGTAGCCCAGCGCCGGCCTGGAAAGCGTCATATAAGTCCGGCCACACCCCGAAGCCTGGATCAGGGACAGGACTGCCAACACCGCAAGAACTCGTCGTTTGGATTCCATCAGAAAGTGCCTCCTTTCGACTTGGCCGATCGATGAATGCAATTATCACCCCCCCCACCGCCATAACGAAATCGAGCACCTTCTCTTTCCCTGCCATCCGCAGGATCGATGCGTCGGGACGCACTCCACCAATCTTGCCCTGGAGGGGCAGACGCGAGTAGCCACGGGTGGAGCGCAGCGGAACCCGTGGTTCACGTTAACCCGCCTTTCTCACCAGTGGGAGTCTTCGGGTTTTCCGAGGCGTCTTTGC
>CAZTAR010000104.1:0-12178 GCA_964611695.1 uncultured Planctomycetaceae bacterium
TACAGTAAACAATGTGAACACATTGTCTCTGTTGAACATCCTCAACAAGACAACACAAGAACAGACAAATTCGTTGACACGATTGTCAACAGGGCACAAGATCAATAAGGGAGCCGACGATCCCGCAGGTCTGATCGCGGTTCAGAGTCTAAACGCCGAACTGACAGGCGTTGATGCGGCCATCACAAATGGTCAACGAGCCAACTCGATGCTCGGCGTTGCCGATAGTGCTCTCATCGAGGTCGGCAACCTGCTCGGTGAGATCGAATCGCTCGCCGCACAGAGCACAAGTTCCGGTGGTCTCAGTTCTTCCGAAATCGCCGCAAACCAAGCCCAGATCGACAACGCGATCAACTCCATCAACCGGATCATCCAGACAACATCGTTTAATGGAAAGAAGCTGCTCGACGGCCAGCAGTCCGTCCGCGCGACCGCGACTGATACGGCCAAGGTCAGCGATGTGAAGGTCTTCTCACGACCGACCTCCAACAGCACGCAGACCATGTCCATCAGTGTGGTCACCGCCGGCTCCGTGGCCTCCGCAACACTGGGTTCATTCACAGCCGCGGACTCGACCGATGTCAGCGCGGCCCAGTTTACCGTTGCCGGCTCGATCGGTACTGCCACAATCACCGTGGACGCCGCCGATACGCTGGCCACCGTCCGCGACAAGATCATTGCCGCCAAGGCGGAGACCGGCGTGTCAGCCTCGGTCGCAACCAATGATCTACGAATCCAAAGCGTTTCCTATGGTGACGATGCGTTCGTCTCTTCGCAGTTCATCAGCGGTGACGCGGACTTCCTGACGACAGCCTATACGACCGGTTCTGATGCCGTCGTGAACGTCAACGGCCAGGCGGCCTTTGTCGACGGCTTGAGGGTCTCGTTCAACTCGAACGGCACCAGCGGTGAGTTCCACCTGACGGCAGCTGGAAACGCAGCAGGTAATGCCGGGAACCTCAGCATCGCCGGTGGCGGTATGACATTCCAGCTTGGGACGAGCAGCAGCACCCAAGCCACATTGGGTGTCGAAGGTTTGTTCGCGCACGAACTCGGCAACAGCACCGACGGATACCTCTCGTCTCTCGCCAGTGGTGGTACGAACGACCTGTCGTCGGACGCCAACAACGCCGTTATTGTCGCCAAGGCGGCGATCAACCAGGTTGCCACACAACGAGGTCGAATCGGTGGTTTCCAGAAGTTCCAAGTCGAAACATCGATCAACAGCCTGAATGCCACGAAGGAAGCACTCGAAGCCGCTCGCGGTGTGATCGATGACGTGGACTACGCTCTCGAAACAGCCGAACTCAGCCGTCAGCAGGTGCTGATGCAATCGGCAGTTTCTCTCTTGGGCGTAGCAGGACAGCAGTCAAGCCAGATTCTGTCTTTGCTGCGCTAGTTCATATGCTGCGCCCTGTGTCTGGTGGGTGGATTGAGACGGTGGGATCGGGGATACGCCCTGGTCCCGCCGTTTTTTCGCAATCGGCTCCATCGGGCTGCCCCTGTCGTCCCACCCTTCCCCGGGTTCTTATTCTTCCTCTCGTTCTGACTTGGCGCCTTGCCTCAGCGTGAGAGAAGACAAGGGCCGCCGTTTCAGATATACGGCAGGCGTGCTGACCGTCGAAGGCGTTGGTGTGCGCACACCTCCCGAGGAGCCTGACAGGGATTGGCCCCAGACACCGTCAATATGAGAGGCTGGAG
Source organism: uncultured Planctomycetaceae bacterium (assembly GCA_964611695.1). Classification (GTDB taxonomy): domain Bacteria; phylum Planctomycetota; class Phycisphaerae; order UBA1845; family UTPLA1; genus CAZTAR01. The sequence continues at coordinate 1,702 of CAZTAR010000104.1, forward strand.
TCCGTGCCGCCACGGGCCGGAGCCTCGCACACATCTCTTCATTTCAGGAGGACAGACGATGAGAACGAGACAGCAGGTAGGAATTTCGGTCGGCTTGGTCGGTCTCGCATTCCTGGTGATGGCCTCGGGCCCCGAGATATGTTCGGTCACGCCGGCGGAAACGGCGAAAGCGACAATCTCTTCGGCAACCGCGGTCAGAGGCGCGGATTACGGGCTCCTCGCCGAGAGCATCTTCTCGCAAGGCTGCATGGGAAGTCAGGCCGGGCGCTACGGGTGCATGTGTCCGATGCTGTTCGCCCCGGAGTTTGAGGGTAGCTTCACCTTGACGCCGAACTGGCATGCGCCGCAAGGCCACCGGCTCTACGACGTGACCGTCCAGGGGTGGCTCGTCACCTTTGATGAGGAGATGGTGGTCGCCGGCACCGGCCACTACGACAGGTGGACTGACCTGCAGGGCAACCGGTGGCAGAGCATGACGCTCGTCCTCGACATCTACGACGAGGAGGTTGTCCTCTATAGCGGTGCGGTCGAAGACGCACTGCCGGTCGGCGAGTATCCCACGGACATCAACATCGGCCTCGAAAGCGATACGGACTGCTTCGGGTACCTGATCGTGCTCGATGCGGAACGTCTGCCCGAAGTGAAGGCAATTAAGGCGGCTGTCACCACGGATGATCTTGCAGCTGTTCCCGCGAGAGCGAGGGTGGGCGATTAGCTTAAAACCGAGTGATCAGGCCTGCCCGAAGAAGTCGGTGAACGAGCGGAAACCCTCGGAGAGCCCTCCCGGTTTTGGCCACGGACTGCTTTTTCCTCCATCCTAACATTTTCCTAAGAATCCCCCTTGCGTCCTTCCGATGTTCTTGGCATCATAGGGGTTGTGGGTCCTGTTTTCGGCTAATCGGCCGGGGTTTTGGGATCCTGGGTTTGGCAGAGGAGCAAGCATCATGGCGACACCGAACGACAATAAACGACAGCAGGCACTGGACAGGGCGCTCCAGCAAATCGAGCGGGCCTATGGCAAGGGCGCGATCATGCAACTGGACGGCAACTTCTCCGCCTCAAAGAACGGGCTCAGCACGGGAACGCTGTCGCTCGACCTTGCCCTCGGAGGCTCCGGCATCCCGCGCGGGCGAGTCGTCGAGGTCTTCGGTCCCGAATCCGGTGGGAAGACGACCCTGGCGTTGCACATTGTCGCCTCGGCCCAGAGGAGCGGGGGCGTGGCGGCATTCGTCGACGCCGAACATGCTCTTGACCCCTCATGGATGAAGCGATGCGGCGTCGATCCGGAGACGCTGTTGGTCAGCCAGCCCGACTGTGGCGAGCAAGCGTTGGAAATCACCGACATGCTCGTCCGCTCGAACTCTGTCGATGTGATCGTCATCGATTCCGTGGCGGCCCTGATTCCCAAGTCCGAACTTGAGGGCGACATGGGACAGCCATCGGTCGGCGTGCAGGCCAGGCTGATGAGCCAGGCGCTGCGCAAGCTCACGGCTGGAATCGCCAAAAGCCATACGATCGTGCTCTTCATCAATCAGATTCGCGAAAAGATCGGTGTGATGTTCGGCAGTCCCGAGACAACCCCGGGTGGTCGAGCGTTGAAGTTCTATAGTTCCGTCCGGATCGATGTTCGGCGGATCGCCTCGATCAAAGAGGGCGATCGCGTGGTCGGCACGCATGTTCGCGCCCGCGTCGTGAAGAACAAGGTCGCCCCGCCGTTCCGGGATGGACAGTTCGACATCATGTTCGATAGCGGGATCAGCCGCACGGGTGATCTGATCGATCTCGCGATCGGGCTGAACATCGTCGAGAAGGCCGGCGCGTGGTTCCGTTATGGCAAGGTACAGTTAGGCCAAGGCCGCGAGAATGCGAAGACATTCCTGGGGGACAACGAGGACCTCTTCGAGGAAATCCGCGCCAAGATTCTCGATGCCAGCGGGTTTGGCGAAACCAAAGAAGATGATGCCAAAAAGGACGCCAAGAAGAGTGACGCCCCGAAGGATGAGATTAAGAAGGACGATGAAAAGAAGAGCGACATCGGCGTCAGCAAATCCGCGCCCGTCGCCAAAACCCGACCCAGTGCACCGGCCGGAAAGAAGAAAGTTCACGCCTGAGCCGACGATCCGTTGGGCATGTTTGCCGCAGCGTTCAACATGCTTACCCGCGACTACGTCGCGTGAAAGCATGGCACCCGGCGCGACCGTGAGGGAGTAGCTATTGTCTTTTGACGGCCCTTTCGGCAAACACTGACCGCTTGCTTACGCGCGCGGCTCTGCTTGGGGCCACTGGCGTGCTTGGGCGGGGCGGTGTAATCTTTCGGTATGCTAAAGCATCGCCTATTCTTCGGCGCAATCCTCATCACTGTGCTCATTGGCCTGGTGTACTCGGATGATTGGCTATCTCGCCGAACCGCGGGGGACATGCCGGACTTTTGTGTGAGGTTGGGCATTCACGGATGTGACGGTATCCTCGTCACGTTCGTCATTCTGGCGCTGGTGATCCTCGCCTCCGTTGAATTGCACCATCTCTTTGCCGCGGCGGGGTATACACCGCTCAAGGCCTGGCCCGCGATGGCGAGTGCCGGCCTCGTGCTGATCCCTTTTCTGGTTACCAACGGCTCCTTGGCGGATGAGGTGGGGAGGACCGCTGCTGACAGTCAATGCACTGTTACATGGCTGACTGTCTCGCTGATGGTGACGGCATTGCTCGTAGCATCCCGTCGCAAGATTGAGGGAGCGACCGGGGCCATCGCCAGCACACTGTTGATGATCGCTTATCTTGGGCTGCTTTCACAGTATCTCGTTCGGTTGCGGGTCTGCCAGGGGGAGGGCGCCGCGTGGCTACTGCTCTATGTTATGGGAGTCGTGAAGTTTTGTGATATCGGCGCCTATTTCACAGGCCGAGCGATTGGCCGGAATAAGATGATTGTCTGGCTCAGCCCGAAGAAGACGTTCGAAGGCTTGGCCGGCGGTGTCGCCTGTTCGATGGCGGCGGCGGTTTTCATTCCGGTCGCTGTCCGCGCATGGACGACTGGCGGATCGCCGATCGCGGCCCTGTTGCCGGAACCAGGCACGGCGTGTGTGTTCGGACTTTTGATGGCATTGGTCGGGCAGAGCGGCGACTTGCTTGAGTCTCTGTTTAAGCGTAGCGCGCACGCCAAGGATTCCGCAAACGCCATTCCCGCGTTTGGCGGGGTGTTGGATATCATTGATTCTCCCCTTCTCGCAGCGCCCATTGCCTACTGGATGCTTGTATAATAATGATGCGACCCATGGCCGTGTCGTAGGAGGTTGGCAGCATTGGAACTCGTCGTCACATTGGATCTGGGGGATGAGCGGCGCATGGCGCTGTTCGGGCCGGCGGACTGCAATCTCCGCACGATTCGCGCCGCATTGGATGTGAAGATATTTGCCCGTGGTGCGACACTGAAGCTGGCCGGCGACTCGGAGGCTGTCGGCAAGGCTGCGGCCCTGGTGGAATTACTCCAAGAGAAGTTGCACCGACAACCCAATCTCGAACCGGACGATCTCGCCGACGCTCTCAGTGAGTTGGCCACGGTGGATGTGCTGGACCGTGAGAAACTCATCCCCGTCTTCCGCAAGACCGCCGGCATCCGACCCAAGACGCCAGGACAAGAGGCATACGTCACCGCGATCAAGGCGAACGATCTCTCCTTCTGCCTCGGCCCCGCAGGCACGGGCAAGACATATCTCGCGGTCGCCATGGCGCTGTCTCTGCTGAAATCCTCCAAGCTCAAACGGATCGTCCTTGCCAGGCCCGCTGTCGAAGCCGGTGAGAAGCTCGGATACCTCCCCGGCGACCTCAAGGCCAAGGTGAACCCCTATCTTCGACCGCTGTTCGACGCCATGAACGACATGATGGAGTTCGATCAGATCAAACGATTCATGGAAAACGACGTGATTGAGGTGATCCCGTTGGCCTTCATGCGCGGCCGCACGCTGAATAACGCGGCGATCATCCTCGATGAGGCACAGAATGCCACGCCGCAACAGATGCTCATGTTTCTGACGCGACTCGGTCATCAGAGCAAGATGATCGTCACGGGCGATGATAGCCAGTCGGACTTGCAGAGCCGCGAGAAGAGCGGGCTTGTCGATGCCGTGCGGCGTCTCGACGGCATCGAAGGCATCGGTGTCGTTCGCCTCTCAAAGGAAGACATCGTCCGCCATCACCTTGTCACGAATATCGTGCGAGCATACGACGGCCACCCTCCCGCCAAGTCCAACCGCAGATGAGGTGGTTCCGCACAGGGCAATCGTGAGAACGGCCTCAGTGGAAAAAGGAGCTTCCTCTCCCCGCGTCGAACGTCGAACACCGATGGTCTCTGACGGCCGACACATGTTTCGGTCGCCACACACGCATATATAAACGGTCTTCCGTCCTTTCTTGCCATTGAACCGTGGTTCCACGCCGCGTGTCCCCTCGGGGATTTGAAAATAAGAGACAATCGAGTATGATCATGGGTAAGGCGTTCTTCGAATCGCCCCCGGGTGAGAATTGCAGCTTCTGACCTCTCGTCGGGGTACCGCCCATGGCTCTTCGGATCAAATGTAAGTGTGGCAAGTCGCTGAAGATTCCCAGCACGCTCGCTGGGAAGAAGTTGGCGTGTCCGGCCTGCCAGAAGCCCTTTCGGATTGCCGCCGACAAGTTCAAGAAGTCCGCGTCGGCCTCTGCAGCCAACGAGCCCAAAAAGAAGCGGACAGTACCCAAGCCGGCCGAAGCCCCGATGCCCGCACCGGTGGAGTTGGACATCTTTCCGGCCAACCTCGATTGGTCAGGCCAAATCGACCACTCGCAAAGCGACATCCTCTCCGACCTGATTCCAGACGTCGGCGCACCAACCACCGCGGCGGCGGACCTATCCGGCGCGGGCTGCCCCGCCTGCAAGCAGACGCTTCCGCAAGGCGCGAAGCTCTGCGTCAACTGTGGATTCGACCTTCGGACTGGCAGGGCCATCGCGGGCGCCACCGTGTCACCTCCGGTCGCCCAGCCGGTGATGCCTGCGACCGTAACCGGCGGCTATGCCGGCGCATCGTCCTCGGTGACATCCGGTGCCCGTCGTAAACCTAAAAAAGGATCGTCGGGCGGCGCCGGGGCCATGTTGATGAGCCCGGTCGCGGTCAGCATTGCCGTGCTACTCACCTTCCTTGCTCTCTTCTGGGCCGCGCGTTCGAGCGAGGCTACTGCCACCGTCTACTTGTTGAGCAGCGGCGTGTTCGGTCTCACAATCTCAATTTGGTTGCTGGTGGTTGCGTTTAGCGAGAGTGTCGGGAAGGGTTTCATGTGTTTGTGTATCCCCTTCTATGGGATCTACTTTGCGCTTGAGTGCCAGGACAACGCCTACCTTAAAGGGCTTTACTGTCTGGTGATTCTCACGGCCATCCTCAGGTTTTTCATCCCCCTCCCCGGCAATAACCCGCTGTTCCAGGGCATGCCATGAAACCCGCACTTGATGAGCCAATCATCGAACACGCCGCTTATCTACGCTGGTTCGGTCGCACGAGCGTGATCGTTGCGGTCGCGGCCCTGTTCCTGGCCGTGGTCCATCCACCCGAAGGCCTCGGCCTGCCAATCTGCTGGCTTAAGGCGAGCACGGGCATTCCCTGCCCCGGCTGCGGCCTGACGCGCAGCCTGAGCGCCACGCTGCGTGGCGACCTGTCCTCTGCCTGGAAGTTGCATCCATTCGGCCCATTACTCCTGCCCACCTTTGCAGGCATTGCTTTTGTCGGCCTTTCCCCACGGCGTCTACAACGCGCCGTCGCCGGGTGGGCGTCGCGGTATCAATTTGTAGTGAACACTACGTACGGGCTGTTCGTCACCGCATTCGTGCTCTTTGGCTCGGCGCGAGCGTGCTCCGTGCTCTGTGCCTGCGGTACCGCCATTGGCGCCGAGAACATCGCGGCGCAACGCACAAACCTCGACGGTTTTGAGGCCGGCGAACCTGGGTCTTCATCAACAAACGTGGCGGCCGGAAGCCGTTCGCAACGCCACAGACCGCCTCCAGCCCCGATGCCGTGTTCTGGTGCGTTTTGCACGCCTCTGTAGCGGTCGGCGCCATTCCAAATTCAGCGACGTTTTAGAGTCGAAATCGACTCCCACTTTATGCGATAATGGTAAACGTAAAGGCTACAAGGGGAGTGTTCATCCGAACTGGCAGCACCGGACGCTCGGCAACAACAGGAAACACGGATCGAGAATCGATTGATGGCCCTGCGCATCAAATGTAAATGCGGCAAGTCGATGAAGATTCCCTCCAATTTAGCGGGGAAGAAGTTGGCATGTCCTGATTGCAAGCAGCCATTTCGAATTCCAGCCGACAAGTTCGTGAAAGCCGCGTCGGCCTCTCCCGTCACGGGGCCCAAGAAGACGCAGGCCACGCCCAAGCCTTCCGAAGCCTCGATGCCGGCACCGGTCGAGTTGGACATCCTACCGGCCAACCTCGATTGGACTGGTGAGACCGGCCAATCGCAAAGTGACATCCTGCCTGGCGCGGCCTGCCCTTCCTGCAAGCAGGTGCTTCCGCAAGAGTCAAAGCTTTGCGTAAACTGTGGATTCGACCTACGCACAAAGAAGGCCGGGCCAGTCGCGGCGGCGTTACCGGTCGCGACGCCCGACGCACCAGTCGCCCAGCCTGTGGCTTCCGCCGAGCCGGCCACAACCGCCACTTATGCGAGTGCGGGTGCAACAAGCGGCAGGCGTCATGGGATCATTGGCGACGATGCCATTCAGGGGCCAAAACGAGGTTTCTGGGCAGATGCCTTTGCCAGCTTCATCTACCCATTCGCCCCCTGCAATCTCATCTCTTTTGCCATTATTACGTTCGTGGCATGTCTGAACATCGGAATCGGGATGTTGGCGGCAACCGGTTTATGTATTGTCTTGCCAATCTGCTTGATGTGTTGGCTTTTTGTGACCGGCTGGATCTGTGCGATGTACCTCAATGTTGTCCTGGAGACCGCGTCCGGCTCGAACGAGTTGCCAGGCATTAAGATGGAAGATGGCCTTCTGGAGGACGTATTCAAGCCACTGCTCAAGTACGTTGGCGCTTTTGCCTGTGCATTTGCGCCGACAGCTTGTTATGCGATCTTGATCGGAACCGGCAGGTTGTCAGGATCTGTGGCGTCCGGCGTCAATCTTGCCATTCTCGCAGTGGCCGGGGCGTTTCTCTGGCCCATGTTCGTGATGTTGTTCGCTTTCAATGCAATCAACATGGTGGTCCGCGTTGACCTGATTTTCACAACGATCTTTCGGACTATTTTGGCATACCTGTCGCTGTGGCTCATGCTTCTGCTGGTGGGAGTCACGTCGATTCTCCCAATCGTTGCGTACTTCTTGTATCAGGCGGGGCTGAACATTCCCTTGCCGGATATCCCGGATTTCGGTCTGATAGGAGAGATCGTCGGCACCATTATCGACGTGTATCTCGCGATCGTCTCCATGCGACTGATCGGCCTCTACTACCTCCACTTCAAACGACGTTTCACGCTGGTGATGGAGTAAAAGCCCTCTCTTGACATCGGCGGCATACCACTATGGTTCCGGCTGCCAGAGATGAGTGTGCAGGGTGCGTCCTGACTCGCCCATGAAATACTGAAAACGATTGTGGAGGTAACGAAATGGTTGAGCGCCGTTCGTCTATCCACGTCGGCCACGGGGGGCCGACGCTACGGAAACCTTCCGGTTAAGCCTCGCCGAGCTTCCCGCGTAACCAGGCTGCCGCCTCCCGAACGGCATCGGGAATCTTCTCCGGCACCGTGCCGCCGCCTTGGGCCATGTCCGGTCGGCCGCCGCCCTTGCCGCCGACGATCGGTGCGATCGCTTTGATCAAGTCGCCCGCCTTCACGCCCTTGCCGACGGCATCCTTCGTCATAGCTGCCATGAGTAGAACCTTGCCGTCGATCTCGGAGGCCAGGAAGATCGCCGCCGAGCCTGCCCGCGCGCGGAGGGAATCACACGCCACGCGCATCTGGTCGGCCGTCGCCGAGCCCATCTCGGCTGCCACGATCGTCACACCGCCGACCTGCTCCGCGTCTGACAAGAGCGCATCCGCGCGGGCCATCACGTCCGCCGCGCCCGCCTTGTTTGCCTGCTTCTGCGCCTTCTTCGCTCGCTCCTGGAGCTTGGCCAAGTCCGACCGCATCCTCGCCTTCTCCACGACAGGCAGCACCGCCTGATTCATCACCGCGCTGATCTCGGCAATCCGCTGCGGTAGGGCGTCGTCGTCCGCCTTGCCTGCCTCTTTCAGCAGTCGGGCCATCGCCGTGGCTTCGTCTTCCGCACTGCATGCATGATCGCCCGTGACGCCGACGACGCGCCGGATGCCCTTGGCGACCGCGCTTTCTTCAATAATCCGGAACCGCCCGATCTCGGCCGTCTGCTTGACATGCGTCCCGCCGCAGAACTCGACGGCATACTTCATCCACTCGGGATTCTCCGGATCGGCCAGCAACTCCCCGACAGGCTTGCCGATCGAGATGACGCGCACGATCGCAGGATACTTCTCCCCAAAGACCGCCCGAAGCGTCTTGATCCCCCGCGCCCTCGCCTCCTCCACCTCCTCGGCAAACACCGGCAGGTCCGCGTCGATCATCCTGTTGACCAGGTCCTCAATCCTCGCCAACTGCTCCTCGGTAATCTGCGCATGATGCGAAAGGTCGAACCGCGTCTTGTCCGGATCAACAAGCGAACCCTTCTGCTGCACATGCTCGCCAAGCACCTCGCGCAACGCCCAGTTGAGCATGTGGGTGACGGTGTGGTTCTGCATGGTGGGAACTCTCCGGCTCGTGTGCACCTTCACATCCACCGGCTCGCGGCGTCCCCGCTCTATAAGAATGTTGTGCTTTGCCGCGTCTCTCGCGCGTTCAGCAACCTCGGAGGGAAGCTCAGATAAAGGAATGTCTTCAATCGAGTCAGGCATCGTAGGTAGCGGCGTATTCAAAGCGGCTTTGTTATATTGCCGGATTTCCCCCTGTGTACAACGCCCGATATGCGCAACCACCCCATTGATCTCCCGAGTATCTTCCACCTTAAGCTCGCCAGATGGCGAAGTGATACGCCCTACGTCACCGACTTGACCTCCACCTTCGGAATAGAACGGAGTTCTGTCCAGCACGACTATACCTTGTTCACCAACGTAGATCGTAGCGCCGACGTCGGCCACTGTTCCAGCAGCGCGAACAGTTCTCACAACGTACGCCTGCGTTTCCAAGACGTTGTAGCCGACGAATTTGGTTTTTTGGACGCCTTGCTGCCAGAACATGCCGCCGAGGTCAAGTGGACATGTAGGCTTCGTGCCAGCGCGTGACTTTTCACGAGCCTCCTCCATCAGGCGCTCAAACTCCACCGTATCCACAGTCAGCCATCGTTCCTGAGCCATCTGCACCGTGATGTCTATTGGGAAACCGTAGGTGTCATGCAATACAAATGCCACCCCCCCAGGAATTATTGCTCGACGCGCTTGCAGCGCAAAGTCGGCAGCCTCATTAAACACCTTCAAGCCGCGATCGAGAGTCTTGCCGAACGACTGCTCCTCGTCGCGGATGATCTCTTGCACCCGGCTTGCCGATTCGCGGATCTCCGGAAACGCGTCGCCCATCGCCTCCACCACCGCCGGCACGAGGTCGCACAGGAACGGCTCGTGCATGTCGAGGTACTGCCGCCCGTAGCGGACGGCTCGCCGGAGGATCCGGCGCAGCACGTAGCCTCGGCCTTCGTTGTCCGGCACGGCGCCGTCCGCCAATGCGAAGGTTAGACACCGGATGTGATCTGCGATGACGCGGTAGGTGACATCCCGCATGATATCCGAGGTGACCGCTTGCTCACGCGTGCGGCTCTGATCTTCTTCCAGCAAGCCTGTGTAAGCCGGCGCGCCGGTGCGTTTTTGGATCGCTGCGAAGATCGGCTTGAACACGTCCGTGTCGTAGTTGCTCCGGGCATTCTGGAGCACGGCGCAGAGTCGCTCGAAGCCCATGCCTGTATCTACGTGCTTGGCTGGCAGCGGTGAGAGCTTGCCGCCGGCGTCCCGGTTGAACTGGATGAACACGAGATTCCAAATCTCGATCACCCGCGCGTCGCCGGCGTTGACCAGGCTCGCGCCGCTCTTGTCCGGCGTCAGGTCGATATGAATCTCGCTGCACGGCCCGCACGGGCCCGTGTCGCCCATCTCCCAAAAGTTGTCCTTTTTGTCGCCGGGATGGACGCGTTCTGTCGGCAGAATCTCCAGCCACAAGTCGCGAGCGTCATGGTCCGGCGCCAGCCCCTCCGCCTCGTGGCCCTGAAAATACGTCGCGTGCAATCGCGCCTTGTCGATGCCCCAGACGCCGGTCAGCAGCTCCCAGGCCCAGGCGATGGCCTCCTTCTTGAAGTAGTCGCCGAACGACCAGTTGCCCAGCATCTCAAAGAACGTGTGGTGGTAGGTGTCGTGGCCGACGTCGTCGAGGTCGTTGTGCTTGCCGCCGGC
>CAZTAR010000105.1:0-12130 GCA_964611695.1 uncultured Planctomycetaceae bacterium
CCCAGGTCCAATTCATTAGGTGGGGATGGATTGCCCACAATTCGACTGTGGCCCATCGCAGCCGTCGGTCCGGTGATCGCTTAGTTTGTGTTGTGTGTGTTGTGTCAGGGGGCTGCGCCACGATCGGCGGGGGACTTCCTCATGATGGTGAACCCATTGAGCGATGCGGCCGGGGTGTAGCCGCATGTGATCAACGGATGGTTCGTGATTGTGTTCTGCACAACAACCCAGTGATTGTTGCTGCTTGTGGCCTTGTAGGATTCTGTGTTACGTACGTCGAGTGTTTTGACCGGTCGACGGGAGAAGTAGGCGGCGCCGAGTAGGGTGGTTTTGGCGGGATGGCCGTCCTCTGAAATGCCTATCCATTGGGTTCGCGGAGGCGTGTTCTGGTCAAGCCATGCCGCAAGGCGATGCATCGCCTCCTGTCGTCGTGCGGCCTTGGCGCGAACCGAGTCGGATCGGGTCTGGGTGATCCCCAGTTCGCCGACTTGAGCGAGGAGTAGCAGCAAGAGGCACGCTGCGAGAAGGGGTCTTTCGCAGCGCCACCGACCGCGTCGGTTCCACCACGAAAGTCCGATCCAGACCAGGTATCCCGAGAATAGCGGTATTAGTGGGGTGACGAGTCTCACGCCTTCCGTCCACGGCCAGAACGCGAGCATCAGGAGCGTTAGTAGGACATAGGCTTCGGTGGGGGAGCGGCCTCTCAGTAATCGGACACCGGCGGCGAGGATGAAGAAGCCGCCGACGAGCCAGGAGGTCAGCGTTGCAAACGGTGGGCTGAAGATGCGCCAGGCAATATTTTGCGGAACGGTCGCGGCCTTGATCGCATCGAGCTGAAGTGGGCCGAACTTGCGGAATCGTTCGAGTTGGAGTGCCAAGCCTGTGGCATTCGTATTCTCCGCTTCTCGGGCGATTGTCCACTGGTGGTAGTAGCCGCCCTCGGCCGGGTATTGATGTTGGCGACATTGCCACAAGAAGTACGGACCGAATGCGACTAAGGCAAACAAGGCGGTAATCGCGATTCGCTTACGGAGCTGCCCAGCTGAAGGGCCGGGTCGAATCAATGCGACGAGCATGAGAATCGCCAATGCCATTCCCGTGGATCTCGTCAGGAGTGTGGCGGCCGCGAGGATGCCGGCAAGGATGACGGGAATGGCTTTGGCCGGGGGCCGACGCCACCAGCGATTCAACACGATTAGCGAGCCGATCGACAAGGGGAGATAGATGGGTTCGGAGAGGAGGACCATGGTTTGTCTCAAGAGCACCGCGCTCGTCGCCACGAGCAGGGCGGGGAGCAAAGCGGGTAGTCTGCCGAACTCGCGCCGGAAGAGCAGATAAGTCAGGATGCTGGAGAGCGTCCAGGAGAGCACAAGCAAGGCGCGGAGCGGCAGTGCCGGAAGTTCACCCAGTGCCAGGAACGGTGTGATGAGGGTGGCGAAACCTGGCGGACGGATGAGGTAGTGGTCGGGATAGCCACCGGTTTCGACGAGCGTTCTGGCTGTGTCGAGATAGGCGAAACTGTCAGGCGCCAGTGAGCACCAGTCGCCGAATGTTGGGATGGCTGCAAGGAGGACGATCGCGGCGAGCAGTGCCGCGGGCATGGCGAGGGTACGGGTTGTGAGGGTGTCAGTCGGAGGGACGGAACTGTTGGGCGACGGGCTTTCGGGAATCAGGGCACAATTGTTCAGTTTGGCAGAGGCGTTTGTGGTTGAATGGGCTGAACCAGACATGTTTGATTGGGCCGGGTCAGGCATATTAGGTTTTGCTAGGTCAGACATGGCTTTCGTGCCACCGGTGGGGGCGACGGAGGGAACCTGCCTGCGATTCCACCGGCGAGACACCGGTGTCACAGATTGTCTCGCCTTCCGACGCGATGCTTTCGCATTCCGTCAATGTGTCCTTGCGTCGGATTCATCGACGGATGGGCTGGAAAGCTGAAACGGAACAAAGTCTCCATGGCCTGGCGAATGATTTCTTTTGCCTTAATGTGGAAGGAGGGCTCCTCCTTTTGGCTACCCCTCGGCCAAGGCCGAGGGCGCTTGGGCGGGGTGGTTCTTGACGCGTCGTGCGGCGGATGTCACCATGGGAAGTCTGAAGCGGGTCCTTGGATGACGCGCCGCCCTTCGCCCGTGCACCAACAGAAAGGCATTTTCCCCATGATCGTCGTCAATACGGAAACAATACCGGGGATGACCGTGCGCGAAGTCAAGGGTCTGGTGCAGGGCAACACAATCCGCGCGAAGCATCTGGGCCGTGATATCGCGGCCGGGTTGAAGAACCTCGTGGGTGGCGAGTTGAAGGGTTACACCGAGTTGCTGACGGAGGCCCGTCGAGAGGCGATGGAGCGGATGATCGCTCAGGCCCAGCAGTTGGGTGCGAACGCCGTGGTGAATGCCAGGTTCACGACGAGTGCGGTTTCGCAGGGCGCTGCCGAATTGTATGCGTATGGGACGGCCGTGATTGTGGAGTAGTTCGACCTGGCTGAGCGGTAGTGTTCGCACATCGCTCCTAGGAGAGTCAGCGTGGTCCAGATCTGGATGCAGGTGATTCCCTTTGTTGTTCTGTTGGCACTGGGTGTGCTGGCGGGCGGATTCAGGGAACGCCGCCATTTGAGGCAGCTTGCCATCCGAGAGTCACAGGTGCGCGATGTGTTGCTGACCAACCTGAAGCGGCCGGTGGAGGATGGGGTCATCGAAAGCGTCCACTTTGTGGGGGGGCAGGTTGTCATCGTGACTGACTACTTCAAGACATTTGCTACGGCCCTGCGAAACTTGGTCGGCGGAGAGATGCACGCCGCCCAGAAACTGCTCGACCGTGCCCGACGTGAGGCGATCCTCCGGATGATCAGCGAGGCACAGCGTTTCGGCGCCAAGGAAGTCTGCAACGTTCGTTTTGCCTTTTGCAATGTCTCCCAGGTCTCGGGTAACAAGGGCGCAATGGCTGTCGAGATTTATGCCTATGGGACCGCGATCGTGCGAAAGCCCGCGGCGATGAATAATGTCCAGGCCTGACCGCGAACCCTCCGTCGATCGTGAGCCGCATCTTGCGGATGGACCGGCAGCCGGCGATCCTTCGGAGCAGAAGGCGGATCGTGTGTTGCGACGGCGTCGCAACGGGCCGGATGACCCGGAGGTCCTCAGCCGACATTCCGTTTTTGACGAGCCTGACATTTTCCCGGGTCGGACTCCCGAAACCATCGAGCAAGACTGGAGTTGCGGAAACTGCGGATACAACCTCCGCGGTTTGCCGACGGGACACCGCTGTCCGGAGTGCGGGCACATCGAACTCTACCGTCCACCACCGCCGGGTGAAGCGAGTTTCGGGGACTGGTTCCGGAAGAAACAAGCTGCGGTTTCTGTCGGAGCCAGCTGGTGGGCTGTTGTGTTGGCCTCCTTGCTCGGTGGGCCTTGGGCTGTACTGGGAACGGTGTTTGTCGCGGGTTTCCCCAATCTGTTGTTTGTCACGGTCATCGGGCCGGCGACGGAAGAGGTGATGAAGCTTGCGGCCATCGCGGTTCTTGTGGAGGTTCGCCCGTGGCTGATCAAGCGGGAGGCGCAAATCCGCATTGCCGCGGCCGGCAGCGCTCTCGCATTCGCTGTCATCGAGAATCTGCTCTACTTGAACTGGTATATCGCCGCTCCATCATTTGGCATCATCCTGTGGCGTTGGGTTGTCTGTTCAGGGCTTCATGTGGTTTGCACATGGATCGCGGCCGGAGGCTTGGTCGTGGCTTGGCGCAATGCGAATACCGAGGCGAGGGCGATCCGGCGGGGACAGGCCGTCAAAGGGCTGGTGCTCGCTATCATTCTCCACGGGAGTTACAACGCCGCGATTACATTTCTGCAATTCACTGGGGTGATCTTCTGATCGCCCGGAAACCGGACCAGGAAAATTTGGGGAAGGACGTGTGTCTATATGACACCACCGTCGGTTCTTCGCTGCTCAGAACGTAACGGAGCATCTTGGTCGCTTTGTCTCACACGCAATCGTTTACTGCTCTGAGGCTCCGATAAACCCGGGGCCATTCAGCCAGAACAGGAGGTGGGGTCTGACTGTGCATCGATGCAAGGACAGGCTGTCGCCATTGGATTAGAGCATTTTCGTGTTGAGATTGCATTCTCCGCTGTAGCGTCGGCCCCCCGTGGCCGACAAGGATCACCCGTTTGTTCGCCCCCCACAAGGTCGAACGCTGACCGCTTGCTGACGCGCGTGGCTCTGATCTCCGCCACAGAGAATGCCATCTCATACCTAAAATGCTCTAGGCACCCTCAAACTGCGAATGTCCAAATCGGATCAGTGCGATAAGACTACGGGCAGACAGGTTTAGTCGTGACTTCGCTCGGTCAGTGGGCCGGACTGCGCGGTACGCCTCTTCGGCACGAACTGCGAGTCGGGTCGCGAGGACTGTAAGTTCCCGCCGATGGTTGCCCTATGTTGGCGCAACCGCCGAGGTTGATGTCGCCACGGAGTAATGGTATGGGTACCGACACCAGTTTGCTGCGAATCACTGTTGAAGTTTCGGAAGATGCACTCCAGGCATGGATTCATCCGACGGATTTGGATGATGCGCGGCCATTGAGTCGTGAAGATGTCTTGGCAGCGCTCAAGGATGCCAACATTGCCATCAACGACTCGGTGAACGACAAAATCGGCGTCTTCCTTTCTTTGCAGGAAGATCAAGAAGATGCGGGAGACAGGTTCGAACGATTCCTGATAGCCCAGGGCAAGCCGCCCATCGAAGGAACCGACGAGAAGTTTATCGCGATGGAAGACGTCGATTCGTCGGAGTCCGATGATGGCGACAAAGACGACGACGACGGGCGAATAGACTTTCGCGCCTTCACTTCGATCGTCACAGTCGAGAAAGACGAGCCTGTAGGACAGGTCACCAAAGCAGTTCCTGGAACGCCAGGCTGTGACGTACATGGCAAGGTGATTGAGCCGAGAAGAACCGTCAGAGAAGTGGAACTTGATTCGACGGTGCGACGTTCAGAGGAGGACGCGTCGCTGGTTCTGGCGAACACGGCGGGGAAGGTTGTCTTCGAGAACAACACCGCCAAGCTGAAGGAAATCGTGAAGATCAACGGGGACGTTGACTACGAGAGTGGGAATATCAAGTCTTCCACAGACGTCGTCATCACTGGGGTGGTCCTTGACGAATTCGAGGTCAACTCCACGCAGAGCATCTTTATCGGTGGGGCGATCCAGGCGGCCCAGGTCAAAGCCGAAGGTGATGTGGTTGTCAAAGGTGGGGTGATCAGTCGGCACAAGGGTGCTGTCCGGGCGGGTGGACAGATCGCCCTCAAGTTCGCCTCTGAATCCGAGTTGACGAGTGGCGGGGATGTCGCCGTCACACGAGAACTGATGAATTGTCGGGTTTTCTGTGGTGGCGCTCTGAGGGTTGCCCGCGGCGCCGTAATCGGCGGCGAGGTCTACGCGAAGGTCGGTGTGGAAGTCTGCGCGATCGGGAGCAAGGCGGGAGTCCCGACGAGCATCATCGTCGGAATTCATCCCAGCATTCTCGCCAAAGAGAAAGACGCGACCGAGCGTAATCGATTGGATCTGACCGGAGCGGCGCCGGGTTGTCAGGCGCCTTACGTGATTATCAGCAAGGTCGTTTATCCGGGCTCGCGCATCCGGATAGGCCGGAAGCACGTCGTGTTCAGTTGTGAACTCAAGGGCCCGGTCAGGATCGAGAAGCGCAAAGTGAAGAGCGTCACGGAATTCGTAGCGGTTAGCCAGACAAGCGGCTCGATCACTGTGCTCAAGAGCATCGAGGTTGTCGATGACAAGGGCGGTGGCTCCGGCCTGCAGTAAGGCAGGGAAGAACTGCCGATGAGCACGAACCTGGTTTGCGAGTGCTCCGCTACGAGCCATGTGACACCGAAGTTTGTTTTCCTTCACGCCCGAGGTGTCTTGCGACATAGTCATTATATGCCATGTCGGTTTGCACACTTTCTCAATGCTCCGAGAACGACAGCCGCGATGATGCTCTCTGCTCGACATAGCCGGTTGATCGTTGGTTCGCGTGCTGAGTGCGGCATCGGCACCACGAGCCAAACTGCCAATGTGCAGGTTTGATCACGACGATACTCTCTTATAGCACGTGGGATCGTCGGCGACCCTGGCACGGTCTCTGGCCGAACAACCCATGAGGCGGAGCGGTTGGGCACGCGCGAGGCCGGAGGATGGTTCCCCACATCCTCCCAGTATTAACCTTAGTACACCAGAAAGAGGGTGTCGTGGGCAACGACAGCACAGTGCTGCAATTCACCGTGGAGGTCTCTAAGGACCGGCTCCAAGCTTGGATCTTGCCCACGGTTCCAGACGATCCTCGACCGGTGAGTCGGGAAAATATTTTGGTTTCGCTCGAAGAGGCCAATATTGCCCTGAACGATTCAGTGGACGCGAGGATCGATGCCTATCTTTCTCTGAAGAATGGTTCGGACGAAACGGATGGCTCCAATGATGTGGACGACTATTCCGAGCGATTCTTGATTGCCGAAGGAGCGTTGCCCGTCGAGGGATCAGATGGCGGTTTTGATCTGATAGATGATGTTGTTGATCCGTCGGCTTCCGAAGACGACGACGAACAAGAAGAAGAAGACGCCGCCCGGATCGATTTCCACTCATTCAATACGATCGTCACGGTCGAGCAGGACCAGGTAGTCGGCAAGATCACGAAGGCGGTTCTCGGAATGCCAGGCTGCGATGTGCATGGCAACGCGATTGAGCCGAAGAAGACGGTCAGGTTCGTGGACCTCGATTCGACTGTTCGGTGTTCGGATGAGAACCCGTTGCTGGTCGTGGCGAACACTTCGGGCAAGGTTGTCTTTAAGGATCTGGTTGTCAAGATTGACGAAGTCGTGAAGATCAATGGGGATGTCGACTACGAATGTGGCAACATCAAGGCGTCCACGGATGTTGTCATTCACGGGACTATCCTCGACGAATTCGAAGTGATTTCAGAGCGAAGTATTAATGTCTGCGGGGCGATCCAGGCGGCCAAGGTAGAAGCCGGTGAAGACTTGATCGTGAATGGTGGGATCATCAGTCGACACAAGGCTGCCGTTCGGGCAGGGGGGCAGATCTTTCTCAAGTTTGGTTCTGAATCCAAGATGACCGCCGGCGGGGATATCCAAGTTACGAAAGAGTTGATGAATTGTCAGGTGCATTCTGAAGGCGTGTGCAGGGTGCTCCGCGGGGACGTGATCGGCGGAGAGGTGTATGCAAAGATCGGTCTCGAATCTCGAGCAATCGGGAGCGAGGCGTGTGTGCCGACGAACATCATCGTCGGTGTTCATCCCAGTGTCCTGGCGGAAGAGGAAGCTGAGATGAAGAAGTCGAAAGAGCGTCTCAAGGCGGCCGAGCAGATACGCACGGCCGTCAAACCGCTGATGGATAACCTCAAACGGTTGACACCCGCGCAGAGAGAGCGTGCCACTGAGCTGCTCTTCACCGCGGAGACGATGACGACGGAGGCGGGAGAGGCTGAGCTGAAGCGAGAGGAGTTAATCGAACAGGAAATCGAGGGCCAAAAGAGCTACGTCCTCGTCGGTAAGGTCATATATCCGGGCGCTCGAATCCGGATCGGTCGCCGGCAGGTTGTGTTCGATCAGGAACTCATGGGGCCGGTAAGAATCGAATATCGCAAGGTGAAGCGTGTTACGGAGATGGTTGCCGTCAGCCAGACGAGTGGCTCGGTGACGGTGCTCAAGAGCAGGGATGTTGTGGACGAAGAGGATGTTGCCCCTCAGGCAAACGGTGAAGGGAATAGCCTCGGATGAGCACGAACCTAGTTGTTGATATTGCTGATCTCAAGGTTTCGAATGATGCTTCCGAGACACTAATCACCTATTCGCTGGGCAGTTGCATCGGCGTCACCATCTGGGACCCCGAGGTAAAAGTCGGCGGCATGATTCACTACATGTTGCCGGACTCTTCGATTTCTGCGGAGAAGGCAAAAGCCAACCCGGCGATGTTCGCGGACACGGGGATCCCGCAATTGTTCCGCGCCGCATACAAATTGGGCGCTGTTAAAAAACGGATGACCGTGAAGGCTGTGGGCGGTTCGCAGCTTCTGGATGACAACGGGACATTCAATATTGGGAAACGAAACTACGTCATGCTCCGGAAAATCTTCTGGAAGAACGGCATCCTGATCGATGCCGAAGATGTCGGGGGCTCAAAAAGCCGAACGCTGCGGCTCAATGTCGGCACAGGTCGAGTCACGATTACCTCGCGCCAAAAGGAGACGGAGCTGTGAGCAAAGTCAACGAAATCCTAAGCCAAGTCGGTCGTTTGTCTCCGCTTCCCGACACTGCCGTCAAGCTGATGCAGGTGATCAACAATCCCCGGAGCTCCGTCGATGAGATCGTCGAGACGATCCGGTACGACCAGGCGGTGACCGGCGAGGTGCTTCGGTTGTGCAACTCGGCGTACTTCGGCCTGTCCAAGACCGTGAGTTCGCTGAACGACGCCATGGTGTGCCTTGGCACGGCGAAGGTTCTGCAACTGGTCATGTCAGTTCATACCAGCGGTACGTTGGCTCGCGAGCAGGTCGGGTACGGACTTGCTCCAGGCGATCTTTGGCGACACTCAGTCGCTGTCGCGTTGGCCGCATCGGTCGTAGCCAAGAAGATCGATTCCAGTGTCGGGGGAATCGTTTTTACGGCCGGGCTCCTCCATGACATCGGGAAAGTCGTTCTCAACGAATATGTGGCCGAGGATTTTTCTGAGATCGTGCGTCAAGTTACGGAAGAGCACAAGTCTTTTGCGGAGGCAGAGCATTGCGTGCTCGGATTCTCCCACGAGGAGATCGGCGCCAAGATCGCCGAGATGTGGCAACTCCCGGAACCGATCGTGCGTTGCATTCGATACCACCATATCCCGAGCGAACTGGAAACGCCGGATGAACTCGTAGACGCAGTCCATCTGGCAAACTGTATTTGCTTACTTCTGGGACTGGGGGTGGGCGAAGACGGCCTATTTGCACGGGCCGACACCGCGGTGATGGACCGACATAATTTGCACGAGAACGACCTGGAGGAGATCGGTGCACAGACACTGATTGATTTGAAGCAGGTCGAAGAGGTGTTCGCCGATTCCGGAAAGAAGGGTGACAGTCGGAGCAAGGCTTCCGTCGCCACGTAGGAGCGAAGAGATGATTCGAGACGTGTTAATCGTAGATGACTCGGCGACGATTCGCCAGATGGTCAAGAAGACCATGGCAATGGCCGGGCTTGACGTCGGTAATATCTATGAGGCTTCTAACGGGATCGAAGCGCTGGCGCAACTGAACGACCATCCTGTCGCCGCGATGCTTGTTGATATCAACATGCCGACGATGAACGGCATTCAACTGCTGACGCGTATGAAGCAAAATGAGCAGCTCAAGGATGTCCCAATCGTGATCGTTTCGACCGAGGGAAGCAAGCAGCGAATCCAACAGATCGAGGAGTTCGGCGCGTTCGGGTTTATTCGAAAACCGTTTCAGCCTGAGCAGCTTCGCGATGTTCTTAGACCAATCTTGGGAGTCAAAGACGATGATGCAGGAACAGAAAACGGCAACGCTGACGACGATCTTTTCTGAGGTCCTCGCGAATCTGGCGTTCATGTTCACCGAAGACGATCAGGCCGAAGCGACGCCCTTTGATCTGTGGTTCGACACCTCAATCAGCTACAAGGGGCCACACAGCGGCACACTGCATTTTCGGTGCCCGGCTCAGTTCGCGACCTTGCTCGCGACCAACCTCCTCGGTGTCGAATGCAGCGACAACGGTGGTTACGACGAGGCGGAAGACGCTGTGAAGGAGTTCATGAACATTGTCTGCGGCCAACTCGTGACGGCCATGTACGGCTGTGATGAGGTGTTCAATCTGACGATTCCAGTAGTCCGCCATTTGGCGGAGACGCCGGACTTGAATGATCCACGTGATGGGGATGTGGCGAAGTTGTGTGTTGACGGCTACACGGTTCAGCTCAGTTGTTCGAGTGAAACGTAGGCTCTGGAGAAGTCGGCGAGCGGCAAACGCAAACGGAGGGAAAGGGAATGTCTACAGGGACCTTGGACCTGACGCAGAAGGATTACATACTTTTTCAGCGGTTGGTCTACAACAAAAGCGGCATCAATCTCGGCGATCAAAAGCAGCAGCTCGTGCGAGCGCGATTGGGAAAACGTGTGCGCGAGAATGGTTTTGCTTCGTTCCGCGAATATTATTATCACATTGAAAAAGATCACACCGGTGAAGAGCTATGCTACCTGCTTGACGCCATCTCCACCAACACAACTCACCTTTTCCGTGAGATGCGGCACTTCACGGTGCTCCGGGAAATTCTCATCGGATGGGTCGACGACGCCAAGTGGCGATCCGACAACAACTCGTTGTTGCGAGTCTGGAGTGCCGGCTGCTCCAGTGGAGAGGAACCCCACTCTCTCGCCATGCTCATACATGATGTTTTGAAATCGCGCCCTGGCGTCAAGGTCAAGATCCTTGCCACCGATCTTTCGACCAAGATGCTCAGCAAAGCCGCTCTCGGCATATACGAGACTCAACGCGTTGGGACCGTACCGCCGGAGTACAGGAAACGCTATCTCAAGCCAATCACCGAGAATGGTCAGAGATGTCTTCAGGTCATTCCCGAGATACGGCGGTTAATCACCTTCAGTCGGTTCAATCTCATGTCGAAACGATTTCCGTTTCGCCACGGGTTTAACGTCATTTTTTGCCGCAACGTGATGATCTATTTCGATAAGGAAACGCAAACAACGCTTGTCGGCAAATA
Organism: uncultured Planctomycetaceae bacterium; assembly: GCA_964611695.1. GTDB lineage: Bacteria > Planctomycetota > Phycisphaerae > UBA1845 > UTPLA1 > CAZTAR01. Next base: position 10,786 of record CAZTAR010000105.1, read on the forward strand.
TGCGGAACAACTGCACCCGGGCGGGTATCTCATGATCGGACACTCGGAAAGCCTGAACTCCCTCAATCACCCTCTCTCCTACGTGGAACCGACAGTCTATCGAAAGGGATAATGCCTCGCGGGTGACATGGCGTCGCGTGAGGGAAGATTGAGTCCGCGTGGCAGTTGAAAAAGCGGGGGAGCAGGTATGTCACCGAAGTCGTCGATCACCGTGCTTGTGGTTGACAACTCTCCGATGTTGCGGGCCACAGTCAGCCGTATCCTCGGCCAAACCCCCGACATTAACGTTGTTGGTGACGCAAAGGATGCCTTCGAAGCACGTAGCCTCATTATCGACACGAAGCCCGACGTCATTGTGCTCTCCAGCGATCTTCCTCGCATCGACGGCCTGGCCTTTCTCAAGAAGTTGATGGAGTACTATCCGGTTCCCGTCATCATTTGTTGCGCGTCTGAACATGCGGCGGGGCAAACGGCGCTGAAGGCCATTAAACTCGGCGCGACCGACGTAGTGATGAAGCCTGTGGGACGCCGGCCGGGAGAAATGCACAACTTCGGTCTCGGCCTTGTGGAAAAAGTCCGCGCCGCGGCTCAGGCGATCCGTCGCTCCCCCACGATTCCACCCAATGTCATTTCACAGCCGATTCCTTATGCGCAATTGGGAATCAATCCAGCTCGTCATCTGGTTGCGATCGGCGCTTCAACCGGCGGCACGACGGCGATCACGACGCTCTTGGGCAGGCTGCCGGCCGATTTTCCTCCGATCGTCATCGTGCAACACATGCCGCGCGCCTTTACGAAAGGCTTTGCCGGGAGTCTCAATCAGGCCTGCCGGCTCCATGTGACCGAGGCGAAGGACGGAGATGTCGCCCAACCTGGCAGGGCGTTTGTGGCTCGCGGCGGAACCCAGATGAGAGTGACTCAGGATGCCCGGGGCTGCTGCCATATTCGGGTCGGCAACAACGAACTCGTGAACGGACATTGCCCGAGTGCTGATGTGCTCTTCGATTCGGTTGCCAAAACCGTCGGCGATCTTGCTGTCGGCATCCTGCTGACCGGCATGGGCGCGGATGGCGCGAAGGGCCTGTTGAGGATGCGGCAAGCCGGCGCTGTCACGATCGCACAAGATCGTCGGACGAGTGTCGTCTATGGGATGCCAAAGGTCGCGGCGGAAATCGGCGCGGCTAAATACGTGCAACCGCTGACCCAGATTCCCTACGCTGTTTTACGAGCCCTTCGCCGGAGAGGGCGTTCTGCCCAAACTTGTTCCAGCATTGCCGATTCCACGAAGGTCTAGTGTTCCGTCAAGCGTCATATGAGGGATACGCGGGCAACGTGTGTGCCACTG
>CAZTAR010000106.1:0-12043 GCA_964611695.1 uncultured Planctomycetaceae bacterium
CGTGTGGCACCACCGTCTCGCCGTGTGGCACCACCGTCTCGCCGTGTGGAACCACCGTCTCGCCGTGTGGCACCACTGTCTCGCCGTGTGGCACCGGCGTCTCGCCGGTGGTCCTCAGAGTAGCGTCGCCCCCCCGTGGCCGACGTAGAAACCAGACCGGCTTCCCCTAGCAAACACCGGCAACAGGAAGCCGACGAAACAAACCGAACCTTCTCAAATAGCGATGTACCAGCCAACATCACGATCCCCCCCCTGTTCCAGTTTGCCCCGACCCACCGCCGGTCCCCTGAATGGACTGCTTCCCGAGGTCCTGAAGCGATCCCAAATCACCGCTCTGAGCCGCCTGAAGAATGCCATCAAGTTGGCCACCCCCAAGGCTGGTGCCAAATGCCTGAATCAACGTCGGAAGCAACTCGACCAACTCATCCAGCTCGAGCGATGCCAGCATCCGAGGGTCGAAATCGGTCGGGTCCAACACCGCCTCCCCGCCCGGGATCAATTCAGTGATCTGATCAATCTGATCCTGATCGAGGCCGAAATCCTTCTCAAAATCAATCCCCCTAGGTTCAGGCCGCTGAACACGGGTAAACAAAATCAACTGGTGCTCGTCATCCTCCCCTTCCGGATCGCCAAGGTGAATCTCGATATCGATATCCAGCAGATCATCGAAGTCCTCGTGCGGCGTGAAAGAAACCCGCCACGACATATTCGGTGGGCCCTCTTCCCCGAACCAGCCGACCTGCTCACGCTCCTCCAACTCAAGGATGCCTGTGTCGATCTCGGCAAGCAGACGCTCGGTCAGCATCATCGCTCGCGTCATCTGGTCGGTCAGCTCCGCATAATGTTGTCCATTCTGAAAGACAAGCCCCACAACCGACATCGCCACGAGCAAAATGCTCAACGCAACGACGACCTCCAACAACGCCGCACCGCGACGTCGAGGCCTCTCCCCCGACGCCAGAGGTGGCCCACTGGCATGATGCGGGCGCCGCGACAGATCGTAAGATGCCGAAACCAAATCCCAATCTCCCGGAGGAACGACAATGCCCCCACCATTCTCACAAAACCTCTGACAGCTACCAGCTACCAGCTAACAGCTAACAGCTAACAGCTAACGGCTAACAGCTGACAGCTCCCTATCTTGTACGCCTGACTCACCGGATCGTCGCATGCTTCCGACAGAACCCTCACCCCAAAAACGGGCGCACCTTTCGCCCTGATAAAGCATGAATAACACTGGGCTTAGCTATCGTCGCCCCCACCGACGTGGCTCAAGCGTTTCAGGACCCCACGACTAAATCCTAATCGCGTCCCGTTCGCCCACGGCAGGGGGCAAAAAATGAGTTGATTCGCCACACCAACCGGTGTCGCTCGTATCAGTATAGATACACGCAACAAGAACTGAAAGGACCGCACACGAGATCATTCACTAATCATACGTAGCGTCGGGTACTGGTACAGTTTGACTGGAGGGTGCCACTGGCAGCTTGCTGCCAGTGCCGGCACAGGAGGTCAAGCCGCCCTCGGCACCCAAACTGTAACAGTGCTTAGAACTATCTCAGAATTGTGGCACAGGCGTCTCGCCTGTGTTTCCACCGCCGAGGCGGCGGTGCCACATTGGGCTTGGCCTAGTCTTGGGGTTATTCTGAGATAGTTTCTTAGCGTCACCCCCCGTGGCCGACAAAAAAGACGTGGAAGGCAGGTGATCCTTCATCCCCTGAAAAAAAGCGTCGACCGCATCAGGAGCCTGCAAAACGCGCTAACCCCGCACGCCCCGCTTTCCTTCTTCGCCCCCACCACGCCGACCCCCGCCGCCTCTCGCCTTTCCATCGCCACCGTTGTGGCCCCCTTGGAATGCCCCTCGGATTTTCTTCATCTCCTCCTCCGTCAGGTCGGAGTCTGCCATCTCGACTTCCAGTTGGTCTTCCACACTCCCAACCTCTTCCGAAAAACCGGAACCCTCTCCCTCGCCCGCGCCCGAGAGTTCTTCCGTACCCCCTTGACCGCGAGAATCATCCCCCATCCCGCTCAGAAGTTCGTCCAACGGATTGCTCGAACCGCTCGTTCCTTGCTCAATCGGATTACCGATCTGAAACGTCAGGTCACCCACATTCACAGTGTCTGGAAGTTCGAGCTTGTCCCACTCGATGTAAAATTCGGGATCAGCCAACTGCTCCTCGGTCACCTGTTCCTGTACCTTCGCGAGACCCGTCCGGCCGTCCAGCAAAACCCATATCTGCTCATCCTCCTCATCCAATTCATCCTCCAACGGCACGCGCGATAGGACCACCAACGCCCAATCGGTGGAACCATCCGGTTCGAAGATGATGATCGGCCGGTTCTCGTCCTCCTCTGTTTGGGCCTTCTCATCCGTGGTGCCGAGCCGACCGAAGCCCTCGTCTTCTCGCTCCTCACGCGTCTCTTCCTCATCCTTGATCTTGTCAAGGATGAGGTCGGGATCGTCGCCTTTGATCAACGGCCGCAGAAACGCCGGTCGTCCAAGGCGCACGGAGTGAACCTGCACATCGGACAGAAGCACCGGCTCCTCCGCCCAATCAGCAATCGAAGGCTCAAACTCGCCGGGATGATGAATCGGATCGGGTTCGTACTCGATCAAGGGATGCTGCGCTTCCGGCACGAACCTGATTCGGAAACGGCGATGCTCCATCATCGCCTCGCACCGGGCCATGAACAGCATCGTCCGCACTCGATCCGCCGATTCCGGCATCTCCGATGCCTCGATCTGCCTCTCCATCGCAGGCCAGGTAATACCGGCAAGCAACACCAGCAAACCCAGTGTGATGAGAACTTCAATCAGCGTGAATGCCCGCGCGGACCGACCGCGCACGTGTGCCACTGGCAGCTTGCTGCCAGTGCCAGCACGGGCGGACAAGCCGTCCGTGGCACCCAGAGTGGATCCGTACCCCACTGGACGGGAACGATTCCGCGATCGCCCAACCCCCGGCAACATTAGCGATCATCCTTCCAGTTGTTGATGTCGTCCTCGGTGCCGTCATTGCCGTCAGGCCCTTTGCTCCAAAGATCGAACTTGCCCTCATTGTGCTGGCCTTCTTGGGTGTACTCGAAGTCCCGGCCCCAGGGATCCTTCAGACCGGCCTCATCCTGAAGATAGGGACCGGTCCACCGCTCGGCAACATCATCGTCGCTAGGCTTCTCGATCAGATACTTCAGCTCCTCGGGATAAACCCCCGTGTTGAACTTGAACATGTTGATCGCCTGCGAGATCGTCCCATTCGGGCCGATTGCCGCCCTGGCCATGTCCGCCTTCGCCTTCTCACCCTGACCGATCAGTGCGGGAATGGCAAACGACGCGAGCAAGGCCAGCAGGCCGACAACCAACAGAATCTCCAACAGCGTAAAGGCCCTTCGCCCTCCGCGACGACGTTGAAACGGTCTCCGATACATCACCATACCTCCAAAAGAGCAAAGGTCTCGTTGTCTTCAAACACAGCGTAGCGTCCGACCCCCGTGTCGGACGAGAACTACTAGTTGCCTTCAATGGCCGACCGGGACGCCGGCGGCCTCAAATGAATTCGATCTACTCTAACACACTATCATACGCCTTGGCCGCTCATTGTCAGAATCGGCAGGAGCAAAGCCACTGCGATCACCGCCACGATCGAGGCCATGCCGACCAGCAAGAGCGGCTCAAGCAATCTCACCATCAAGTCAATCTGCCTGCCAGTTCGAGCCTCATACGAATCCGCGATCGTCACCAACACGTTTTCCAGGTTGTTACTCTCTTCGCCGACCGCGATCATATCGATGATGTCCAGCGGAAACAGGCCGCTCTGGCCCAACGGCTCAGCCAGGGACGATCCCTTCCGAACGCTCTCCGTCGCATCTTCGATCGCCTCCACCAGGAAACGATTGCCCGCTGAATCCCGTGATATTTTCAGGGATTGCAGGATCGGCACACCATTGTGCAGCAACGTACCCAGTATCCGGCAGAACCGACAAATGGCAACCAGCGTGACCAGTTTTCCCAACATCGGCGCCTTCAACTGGAATTTGTCATAAAAGGTCTTGCCCGTATCGCTTCGCACAAACGCCACGACCATCATGATCACGATAAACGCCACACCGGCGGTAATCAGGCCGTTCTCCTGGAGAAAATCACACGCCGAAAAGACCACCTTCGTCAGGAACGGCAACTCGCCACGGAGAAACTGCCGAACCTTCGGAACCACACTCACCAGCAAAAAGATGATCACCGCCGTCCCAACACCCATGAGGACGGCCGGATAGGTCATCGCCCCGATGAGCTTGCTGCGAAGTTGGTTTTGCCGTTCCGTAAAAATGGCGATCCGAGCCAACACGTCTTCGAGAAAGCCTCCCTGCTCGCCGGCGCGGATCATCGCAACATGCAGCGGATTGAAGGCGTTGGGATGCTGGCCCATCGCGTCAGCCAACGTCTTACCACTGGAAAGCCCCTCCCGGACCTCCTGGATCACTTCCTTCAAAACGACGTTTGACGTCTGCCTGCCAAGCACATCCAGCGACCTGAGCGCAGGCACACCGGCCCGAAGCAAGTCCGCGAACTGGGAATAGACCACCGCCACGACCGACGCGCGGACCCGCCGCTTCCCGCCGCTCATCCCACGACTCGCCTTCCCCCCCTCCTTCACCTCAACCGGGAAGAGCTTCTGCTCGTCCAGTTGGCGAAGCGCCTGCTGGTGGGTCTCGGCCGTCAACACACCGTTGACGGTCTTCCCTTCAAAGCTTCGTGCTGTATACGTGAAGCTTGCCATGTTTCCTTCACCGCACCACGGATCGCCACCCAGAGAAAACCGTAATCTAATGCAAAACCAGCAGTTATATGGAAAGCAAACTAGAAAAGTGTCGATTGCTTGACCATGTGCCGGTCACCTTCCTCATACCCATCCAACCGCTGCAGGGTTGCAGCCGCTATTCTCAAGCAGTTTCGGACCCACCCGTAACACCGCCATGGGCCGGACGACGACAATACGGGGGCAACTGTACTGTGGCGCCGGCGTCACGCCGGTGTTTCCCTGAACGGAACGGCGATCCCACGGGTGAGGTCGCCCCGCAATCAACGTCCGATAACATCACAACACCGAGGCTCACTCGGCCCCAGCCACTCCGAAGGACATCGACTATCCCAACGACATACCTGAAGCACGCTCAACCCAGAAGAACCACGACGGCTTCGGCATAACGCTTCACGCCGCAAGATGTAGCGTCGGCCCCCCGTGGCCGACGAGGACGACTGAGAGTCGCCTTCGCCCATACGTCGGCCACAGAGGGCCGACACGACACGCGGAGGAAGAAAAGGGGGTCAGCTCACTCATTACCAGAAAGACGTAAGTAAGCCTGACCCCCTCTTCCCTTTTCCCTCTTCCCTTACCCCTTTTCTGTGTGCCCGCGAATCGGGGGGAAGTTCAATACGTCAATCCCGAAGATACGTGTACCCCTTGAGCCCCCGCTCATACCGCAGGAGCAACTCGGCGGATTCTTGAAATGTGATCAGATTTTGACGCACCGCGATCTCCACGCTTCGCCGCATCCTGGCGATGAGATCCTCCGCCGAATACTGCACGTATTGGAGCATCTCCTCGATCGCATCGCCGTCCACGACATGATCGATCAAATACCCGCCCCCTTCGGTCATCGAAACATGAACGGCATTCGTGTCGCCGAAAAGATTGTGCATGTCCCCGAGGATCTCCTGGTACGCCCCCGTCATGAAGATGCCCAGGTAGTAGTCCTTCCCATCAGGCGGATGAAGCTCGAGGGTCTCCTTCGCGTCGCGCGAATCGATAAACTTGTCCACTTTGCCGTCGCTGTCACAGGTGATGTCGGCCAGGACCGCGCGGCGTGTCGGCTTCTCGGCCAGCCGGTGAATCGGCATGATCGGAAAGAGTTGCCCGACCGCCCAACAATCCGGCACCGATTGGAACGCCGAGAAGTTACACACGTAAGTGTCGGCAAGTTGCGATTCCAACCCCTCCAACTCCTCCGAGACAAACTCGGCCTCCCGCTTGATCTTGAGTATCTTCCGGCAGCTCGCCCAGAAGATCGACTCCATCGTGCCGCAATCCTCCAGCGTCAGGTAGCCCAGGTTAAAAAGGCTCATCGCTTCATCTCGCAGGTGCAACGCATCGTGGTACGCCTCTTGGAGATTCTTCGACGTGATCGTATCGTGCATCTCCAGCATGTTCTGCAAAACCGTCGGAGCCTCCTCGGGAAGCGACGTCGGAACCGGACCCTGTGCCAACTCGGTGACACCCAGTACGTTGCAGATCAATGCCGACTGGTACGCGGTCACCGCCCGCCCGCATTCCGTCACAATCACCGGGTGCGCCACGTCGGCCGCACGACAAGCTTCCGTCACGGCGTGGACCACGTCGGCGACGTACTCCTGCATCGTGTAGTTCGCGCTGGAAGGAAAGTTGCTCGAACTGCCGTCGTAATCGACCGCCATCCCGCCGCCGACGTCGAAATACTTCAGCCCCGCGCCCATGCGCGTCAATTCAAGGTAGATCCGAGACGCCTCCGCGAGCGCTTCCTTGATCGATCGGATGTTCGTGATCTGGCTGCCAAGATGGAAATGCGTCAACACAAGCCGATCGAGCATTCCCTGTTCCTTGAGAAAGGCAACGCCGCGCAACATCTCGGTCACGGTCAAACCGAACTTCGAACGCGACCCCGTCGACTCCTGCCACCGGCCGGAACCCCGAGCGGATAGCTTCATTCGAAAGCCGATCCGAGGGCTCACACGCAGTGCGGAGGCCCGATCGATGATCCCTTCCAACTCGCCATACTCCTCGACGACCAGGATGATTTTTTTGCCGAGCTTGGAACCCCACAGCGCGATGTCAATGTACTCGGTATCTTTGTACCCGTTGCAGATGATCAGAGGCTCCGTCGACTCCAACATTGCCAGGGCGGCAAGCAACTCCGGTTTCGAGCCGGCCTCAAGCCCGAACTTGTGCGGTTCACCGTAGCGAACGATCTCCTCGACAACGTGCCGTTGTTGGTTCACCTTGATCGGGTAGACGCCCATGTACGCGCCGGTATATTCGTGGTCGGCAAACGCTACGGCGAAGGCTTCATTCAATTGCTGAATGCGCGTCTGAAGGATATCGGAGAATCGAATCAGGATCGGCATGTCGATCCCGCGTTGCCGAAGTTCATCCAAGAGGCTCTTGAGATCCAGGCTGGCGCCGCCGACGCCGCGCGGAGAAACGACAACGTTCCCCTGTGCATTAATCCCGAAGAAACCCCCACCCCACTGGCGGACCTTGTACAGGTCCGTCGAATCTTCGACCGACCAGGTGTGTGACAAATTCGCGAGAGAAGACGACTTGGCCATGTTGGGCATCGGTGGTGATCCTCGATTGTGGGACAATCCGCCCAACCAGGGGGATCAACATCCTCGGATATCAACTCCCCCATCTCCGATTCCATTCGGTGGTTGTCCGTGGCGATGCGCCTATGAGACCAAGTCCCGCTTCCGGAGTCAAGAAAGGCCCATAAACTGGTACTGGTACAGTCTGACTGGAGGGTGCCACTGGCAGCTTGCTGCCAGTGCCGGATCGGGCAATCAAGCCGCCCGTGGCACTCAAACTGTACCAGTACTCATCATAAACTCCACACTTCCATCGTGCAGGCCCACACGCATGAAAAACGCCGCTCCCGATCCGCCCTTCGACTTTTGCCCAAACGCCGCTAGACTGTCCCGCTGCCGCGCGTGCGGCAATGCAACGAGAGCCACGAACGACCGCGGTCCGGACAACGAGCGAACATGCTGACGCTACATCTCTATTACGCCCGCGAACTCATCAAGACCTTCTTGATGACGGCCGTGGCCCTCACCCTGCTGATCGTGATGGGCGGTGGCGTGGCAAACCTCTTTCGCGGCCAGGGCATCGGCGCGAACGAGATGGCCAAGGTGTTCCTCTTTCTCACGCCGGTCGCCGTCACCCTGATCCTCCCGGTCGCGGCCCTCTTCAGCGCGGCGATCACCTACGGTCGATCGGCGGCCGACAATGAAGTCCTCGCCTGCCGCAGCGCCGGCATCAACATCCACCGGCTCTTCATCCCGGCCCTCGTCCTTGGCCTGCTCGTCACGATCTTTACCTACTGGTCGTGGAACTACATGATTCCCTCGCTCTCACGTCAGATCGAGGAGATGTCTCGGCGCGACCTGCCCAGCATCGTCATGGGCCAGTTTCAGAAGGCCAAGCCGCTCACCTTCGGCAAGTATCGAATGACGACGAGCCAGTGCCGCGTCCTTGACAGCAAAGACCTCGAAGTCGACCTCCCGCCGAACCACACCTATCTGGAACTCATCGGCGTCTCGTTCCTCGAAACGGCGGACCAGGACGTCATGCGATTCGGCACGGCGGACACGACCATCATCGATTTTGACCGCACCGCTTCCGTCCCACGGGTCACGGTCGACCTGCAAGGCGTGCGAAACTTCGACGTCTCGCGCCGCCAGTACTACGAGATGGAACATCAGGTACTCGGCCCCTTCGAGATCCCGATGCCGATCCGGCGCAAAACGAAATTCGAGGACCTCAACACACTCCTCGGGTACATGAATCACCCCGAGACGATCCCGGAGATTGAAGACCGGCTCAGGGGTCTGAAGCGTGAAATGATGACCCACTTCACGCAACAGGACGCCCTGGCGAGCTTCGATCCCGACCTGGGCGGTGACGGAACCTATCGACTCGTCGGCAACGACGTGCGATACGACATCACCGCCGAGAGCTTCAACGTCGATCCGGACAACGGCAGAATCTCGTTGCGGAACGTGCAGGTCGTGGAGACCGCCGAACCGCACGGTCGCTTCCTCACGGCCGACACGGCCACCCTCGAACTGCGGAGCGGCGTCTCGCGCGAGCGGCCGGTCATCATCGTCGAGCTGGTCGGCAACGTCGGCATCCGCCGGAATTCGCCCGCATCGCAAGACCGTATCGTCCGCAAGCCGAAGGAAGCGCTCAAGCCGATCGAGTTCTTCGGGCAGCCGAGTCTCGTCAAGAAAGTGGAAGCATTCGATCCACTCTCCCTGCTCGACCCGACCGCCACGTTCGAACTCCACCGAAAGCACACGGCCCTTCGGGGCAGGTTGCTCGATCGCCTCGACGAAATGCAGTCTGAAGTCCAGGGTGAAATCCACTTTCGCGCGTCGTATTCGATGTGCGCGGTCGCCATCGTGCTGTTCGGCGCCGTGCTGGGCGTCGTCATTCGCGGCGGCCAGGTCTTGACGGCCTTCGGGATCAGTTGCATTCCGATGGTCTTCGTGGTCGTGGCGAGCATCGTTGGTCGGAACCTGGCGGACAGGCCGGAATACACCACGCTCAGCACATGTGTGATGTGGGGCGCGCTGGTGCTGATGTGCGGGGCGACGGGATTCGTCGGCATGAGGATACTCAAGCGATGATCAAAACCCTCGATCGATACATCTTGCGAGGCTTCATCACGAACTACCTCATCTGTCTGGGTGTGCTGATTGGTCTTTACGTCGTGCTCGACTTGTTCGTCAACCTCGACGAATTCACCGAGATCGAATCGCAGGACGCCTGGCAGACCATGGCGAAGATCATCAACTACTACGGCCACAACTTCTTCCTATACTTCGCCCAATTGGCTGGCGTCATCATTTTGCTCGCGGCCTGTTTCACACTCGGCCGCTTCTACCGCACGAACGAACTCACGGCCGTCCTCGCCTCAGGCACTTCGCTCTATCGCGTCGCCGCGCCGGTCCTCGTCGCCGCCGTCCTGATGAACGGGCTCTACTTCCTCGATCAAGAGTTCGTCATCCCGCGCATCGCCGACAAGCTCTCCCGAAAGCATTCCGACATCGACGGCAAGTTCTCCTTCGCCGTCTGGTTTCAGCCGGACCACGACAATGGGCTTCTCTCCGCCGCGATGTTCAGTCCGAGGTCGAAAGAGATGCGCGGCATGGTCGTCATGCAGCGCGATGAGGAAGGACGCATGACCGGCATCATCAAGGCGGACCGTGCCCGATGGGATGAGGAGCGACGATCCTGGCGGTTGGAGAATGGGTACCAAATGACGCCGGGCGCGGATGTCGTCACCGGCGCGACGGACCATTTGGGGAACGACGCCGTGTTCGAATACGTGTCGGACATGACGCCCAAGGAGCTAAGCCTCTTGCAGGCGACGCTGTGGACCTCGTTCCTCAGCCTGCCCCAACTCGAAAAACTCCAGGAGCGATACGCAGGCGCAGGCGCAGGCGAGTTTATCAAAGTCAAACACAAGCGGATGACGTCCATCTTCATGAACATGATCCTCCTCTGTTTGGGCATTCCGTTCTTCTTGAACCGGGAAAGACCCTCGGTGCTCGTGGCCGGCGGGAAGTGCCTGCTCGCCTGCGGCGCGTGCTACGCCGCCACGTTCGTCTGCCAGAGCGTCGACCTCACCACCCTCGGCCTGGACAACCCCGCCCTGCCCGCATGGCTGCCCGTGTTGATATTCGGCCCCCTCGCCGTCGTTATGATCGACGGGATCAAGACATAAGCCTGGACTTGTTGCCAAACCCGGGTCAACAAGTTGACCCATGCCACTCCGGCCTTTTGGCGTTTCGGCGTTTCATTTTTTCTTCGCCGCTTCTTCTCGTTTGACGAGTTCGCAGTATTGCAGCAGCAGATCGGCAACATCGCCACCGGCGTCCGGGGCGCCCCCTTTGCGGAAGAGGCCGTGGCGTCGGATCAGCACCTGTGTGTTGACGGCGATCCTGTAGGCGTCGGTGAGGCGTTGAATGTGTCGCGGCGAGGCATCCTCAAAAGCAAGCACTTCGAGCAGCCGCTGAGCAAGCGCCTTGGGCAACACGGCCGGCAGGTCCGAGCCTGCGACCGAAGTCTCGGCGGCCATCTCGAACATCGCCACCTGCGAACGAAACCGTCGCGCGTAACGATAAAACGAACTGTAGCTCACCCCATATTCGGCAACCTTGAACTTCTCATACACGCCCCGAAAAGTAGCTGGCTCCCGCTCCACCAACGCCCGCTGAATCTCCCCCCGAACCTCACGCGGCACCTTCTCAAAAACAGACGAATTCGTCTCATTCCCGACGGCAACCTGCACAGCCCCTTCACCGCCCATATCAAAAACCCTCACCAGCAACGCCCCTCAATCCGCCCCCTCCATCCCTTTTCCCTTTTCCCTCTTCCCTCTTCCGTCTTCCGTCTTCCCTAATCCCTCTTCCCCTAACTCTCGCTCAGCGCTCCCCGCCGCTCACCCCGCCGCAACCTCGCTCAACGCCCCCAAGGCTTGCCGTTTGGCGACCCACCGCTACGCTGTCCTCGCGTTCCCCCTGCCCGATTCAGTTAACAACCGTCCCCCCTATCTTCCCGAAGCGCGGAGCACGACTACAAGGTAACGCAACAGTACGGTCGGTCTGCTCGGTGGAACTGCCTGAGGGAAACAATCCCTGTCCCTGCACCACGCAGAGTCCACCGAACCAGACTCCGTCTATTCATTGCTGACAGCCGATAGCTGACAGCCGATAGCTGACAGCTTTCCCCTCCCCAAATTCCGGCAAATACCGGCAAATTTCACTTTTCCTGGTGAAATTTCACCAGAAAACACTCTTCAAGGCAGGTGTGAGCAAGATGCACAAAAACGCACTGGCAGGCAAGCTGCCAGTGGCACCCGACGCTGCCGATGCACCTTGCTTGTTTTCAAACACGGGTCAACGAGTTGACCCATGCCACCCGGGCGTTCTGTCAATCGATTCCCAGCAATGGCTTTGCGATGAAGTGGTAGGTTGCCGTGATCAGGATGACGCCGATGAGGTTGATGATGAGGCCTGAGCGGACCATCTTTTTCATCTCTACACATCCCGATCCGAAGACGATGGCGTTGGGCGGGGTGGCGACGGGGAGCATGAAGGCGCACGAGGCCGAGATGGTCGCCGGGAGCATGAGCATCAGCGGGTTGATGTCCATCGCGATGCTCACGCCTGCCAGGATGGGGAGCATCACCTCGGTCGTGGCGGTGTTGCTCGTGATCTCGGTGAGGAACG
>CAZTAR010000107.1:0-12007 GCA_964611695.1 uncultured Planctomycetaceae bacterium
GTGCCGACGATCGCAGATCTTCCTGATGACTTCCGCGTGGAGCTGGTCGATGTCGACGATCCTTTTGGACCGTATGGCTCCAAGTCCGTTGCTGAAATCAGTTGCAATGGAGCAGCCCCGGTGATTGCCACGGCCATTCATGATGCTGTCGGTGTCTGGATACGCAAGTGGCCGTTCAAGCCGGAGAAGATTCTGAGGGAACTTGGTAAGATCTAGAGAAACATACAATTGGGTGTGGCACCGGCGTCTCGCCGGTGAAGTGGTAGAGCTTGGCCTTTTTGCTCACCGGCGAGACGCCGGTGCCACAGGCAAATGTGAAATGCCAGAGGAGACGACAAAGTAAACATGGAAACCCGCCGATTCACAGTCTGCCGCGCGGCGTACCTTTTGCCCCTGGCCGATCCGGACCGAGCCCAACGCGTGCGGGATGGGTATGTTCTGGCTGAGGGGGAAACGATCAAAGAAGTCGGACCATACACACCAGACACGGGATCACGGTTGCTACGTGACTTTGGGTCAGAGCTGTGTGTCCTCGGCACCCCGCGCGAAGGCGATCCGATTCCGTGCCTGCCCGGCGTATTGCTGCCCGCATTCGTCAAGGCACACGGGCACGACCACGAACAGCCAATCATCGGTATTGCCAAGGACGAACCTTTGACCTCCTGGCTGGATCACGCGGTCAACCCTTTCACCGGTTTCATCAATGGGCAGAAGGAGAGCCTGACTGAGGAATTGGGCTGTTCGCCCCAGCTTGCGACCTACCGGATGGCCCGGCTGTGCGACATCCACTATGGAATCACCGCGAGCATGGTCCATCACTGCAACCATAACAAGTATCACGTCGAGGAAGTCGCCCAGGCCAACGAAGCGGCCGGGACGACGATGATCGTTGCCATCGGCGGACAAGATCGCAACTATGTCAAGGAACTTCTTGATCGACCGGAGGACGCGTTGGGCCGCCTGGATCGGGCGTTGGCGATCGAAGGGCTTGCACGCACGAGTTTCTGCCCAGGTCCCGACCAGCTGTTCTCGAACAGCCGTAACGTGCTAGTGCCGTTGAAAAGTTGGGCCCGCGAACACGACACGCTGTTTCACGTGCACAGCTCGGAAGAGCCCAAGACCACGCGTTGGTTCATCGACGAGATTGAGCCGGGTATGACCCCTGTGGAGTTCGCCGAGTCCATCGGCATCCTGGATGAGAAAACGGTATTGGCCCATCAGGTCAACTGCGGGCTGCGGGACGTGGGCATCATCGCGCGCACCGGCGCGAAGGTGGTTCACAATCCTCTTGCCAACACCATCCTCGGTTCGGGCATGCCGCCGCTGATCGAGATGCTAGAGGCAGGCATTCCGGTGGCCATTTCCACCGACGGCTCGGGCTCCGCGGACAACCAAAACATCCTTGCCGCCGCCCGCCTAGCTGCCCAATACCAGAAGGCGCTTCACCAGGATGCAACTCTCTTGCCCGCCCGGCATCTCCTGGAGATGATCACCGTGGCGCCGGCCCGCATGTTGCGTCTCAACCAGGGAGAGTTGGCGCCCGGTCGCCAGGCGGACTGGATCGTGGTCGACCTCACGAGGCCCAACCTGGTGCCGACGCGGCTGGACAACGTAATGGAGAATCTCATCTGGGCGGCGGACGGCAGTGAAGTGGACACGGTCGTGGCCCGGGGGCGCGTGCTGAAGGAGAACGGGCGCGTTCTTCCGTTCCGTGATGGCAGCACGCCGGAGAAGATCATGGCCGCAGTCCAGACCCTCTCCGAGCGTTTCGCCGAGCACAGATCGACAGTTCCGGAGATTAGCGGCACCGGCGTCCACAAGTAATCCACGCTGCAGCGCAAGGGTGCCACTGGCGGCTTGTCCGCCAGTGCGATCAAGGCGATGAATTATCGAGCCTTTTCAGTCTGAGCGTAACGGCCGACGCCCCTGTCGGCCGTCGAAAAAACTTTGGTATTCCACGTCCGACACGGGGTGCGGACGCCACGAAGTTCCTTAAACTGCTATAGCAAGACACTGGCAGACAAGCTGCCAGTGGCACCGCGCGTCGGGTTTTCTGGAAGTCCATGCAGGAGCGGTCATCATGTACATCTCCGGGGTCTTGCTCGCCGCCGGACGATCCTCTCGAATGGGAACCGACAAGCTGTCGCTTCACTACAACGGCCTGCCCATTCTACACCGGGCGATGGTGCCGCTGATCGGCTCCCCTCTGGTGAACGAAGTCATTGTCGTGGTCAATCCGAACTTCGCGCTGCCGGTCGATCGTTCAAGCTGTACAATTGTCGTCAACCCAAACGCCGACAGCGGCGGTATGGCGTCTTCTCTGCGGACCGGCGTCTTGGCCGCTTCTGCAACATCGGATGCCATCCTGGTGGCACTAGCCGACATGCCGGCGATGACCGAGATTCTGATCGCGACGTTGGTCGAGGCCTACCATCGGTCCGGCAGGAAGATCATCGTGCCGGTCTTTGAAGGGCGTAACGGTCACCCGGTGCTTTTCGACTCAGAGTGCAAAGAACGGTTGCTGGAAATCGAAGGAGATATCGGGGCTCGCGAGATCATTCGCAAGAATCCGGAATTGGTGGAGTGTGTCCCGGTCGATGATCCGGGCGTTCTCTTCGACATCGATACGCCAGAGAACCTGACGGGCGGCCCTACTCGCCCGCGACAACCATGGAAGAACTTGTAGCGGTTGACGCCTTTGTCGACCGAGGACGCCCATCGGCAATCACCATGCAGACGAAAGTATTGATCAAAGGCGCCGGAGAACATGCTTCAGGAATCGCTCATCGGCTCTTCCGCTGCGGCTTCCACGTTGTCATGACCGATATCGAACATCCAACGGCTGTTCGGCGGACAGTGTCATTCAGTTCCGCAATCGATCAAGGCGAGATTACGGTCGAGGGTGTTACGGGCGTGGGTTACACCTTGGAGCAGGCGGGCTCCTTGGCGACGTTTGACTGGCAAAGCATCCCGGTCTTCATCGATCCCGAACCGCAACTCGTCAACCTGTGGAAGCCGGAGATGCTGATCGACGGCCGGATTCTCAAGACGAATCTCGACAACAGCATCCACGATGCGCCGCTCGTCATTGGGTGTGGGCCGGGCCTCGTCGCCGGGAAGGATGTACATTTCGTCGTGGAGACCATGCGTGGCCACGACCTGGGGCGGATCATTAAAGCGGGGACCGCCATCCCCGATACGGGCGTCCCCGGAGAAATCGACGGCGTCAGCATCGAGCGCGTCCTCCGGGCACCGGCGGACGGGATTTTACGGACGGATAGACACATCGCCGATCGGGTGGAGGCAGGCGATCTAATCGGCGTCACTGTGGCACCGGCGTCCCGCCGGTGTTCCGCACGACAGGAAGCCGCGTCCATTCCTCTTGTTGCCGCAACATCCGGCATCATTCGCGGTCTCCTGTTGTCCGGCTCCGATGTTGTCGTGAATCAGAAGGTGGGTGATATTGATCCTCGCGGGGACCGTTCGTATTGTTTCACAATATCCGACAAGGCCCGCACGATCAGCGGCGCAGTCTTGGAAATCATCGTCTCCTTTCTCAATCATCGATCCGGCGTCGGCCCCCCGAGACCGAAGGGTGGGTAAGTCACATGGATACGCACCCGCCACTGGCCGAATCAGTTACAGGCCTCCTGGGCCGCCCGGAGAACCGCTACATCTTCCTCATCGGCGGCGGCGGCAAGACCACACTGATGTTCACCCTTGCTCGGCTGCTCTGTCGGAAGAGCAAAACCGTCATCACCACGACGAGCACCAAGATTCTCCGCCCCGCGCCCCATGACTCGCCCGCGGTGGTGGTAGACGAGAACATCTCACGATTGATCTCCCGCCTTCACGATCGCCTTCGTGACAATCCCCGCGTGACCGCGGCTTGTGCGTCGCTCAACGAGGGCAACAAACTAACAGGATTCTCGGCAGACGAACTCGACCAGTTGCACGATGCGCAAGTTGCGGACTACCTGCTCGTCGAGGCCGACGGCGCGGCCGGGCGTTCTCTGAAGGCGCACAACGAACACGAGCCAGTGGTCTCGCGCCGCGCGGACTTGGTGATTGCGGTCGTCGGGATTGACTGTCTCGGTAAGCCGTTGAGCGACGAACACGTGCATCGAGCCAGGCGATTCGGTGAGTTGCTGGACCGTGAATCGGACGCGCGTATCACAGTCGATGATGTGGTTGGAATCTTCTTCCACCCCCGGGGGTATCTCAAAGATGTGGAACCGCAGACGGAGGTCGCCGTTTTCCTTAGCAAGGTCAAGACTCGCGCCGATCGCGAGAACGCCGAACTGCTGGCGAAGGCCCTGCACAACAGAGACGGCGCTGGCCGAGTTTCATGGATCGTCAAGGGCGATCTTGGATAGGCCGAGCAAACCAGTCATCCCTGTCTGCCACGGGGGGCCGACGCTACAACAAAGCATGCAATCTCAAGCTTGGAGCAGTCTCGTTTTCTCCGCAGTGGCCGACACTCATGCGCCATTCCCGGCGAAGCGGAAAAAGAGAATGCGGCTCAAGACTCGGCGGCGATAGGCTTCGGTCGAACGAATGTCGCTGATGGGCGAGATGTCTGGTTCCAGTAGCCGGAGCACCTCGTCCGGATCGGCGAAGCGGCAGCCCTCTTCCAAGGCCTTCTCCAGCGTGCGGCAGCGGCGGACGATCGGCGCAACGCTGTTGGCCACCACGCGCCAACCCAGGTCGTCGCGCACCACGGCCACGCCGAGCTTGGAGATTGCCAGCACACGGCGCGACGCCACCTTCTCGAACCACTCGACCCGCCGCGGACGGTGCGGCAGGCGGATCGCGGTGATCAATTGGTCAGGCCTGCGGACAGTTTTCTTGTAATCGATGTAGTACTTGTCCAGTGGGACTTCGGTGGTTCCCTCACGCGATTGCAAGACAACCGTGGCGTCGTACGCCATCATGACCGACACGCCGTCGGCGGCCGGCGAGCCGTTTGCGATATTGCCCGCCCACGTGCCCAGCGTCTGAATCTGGATCGCGCCGATGAGCTTGGCCGCCTCGGCCAGCAACGGGAAGGCCCTCGACACCTCCGGCGATTCGATGACCTGCCAGTATGTGGTCAGCCCGCCGAATTCGAGGCTGTCGTCGGTGAGGCGCATCCGTCGCAACTCGCTCAATCTTGATAGGTCGATCAGACGCAGGCCGTCCTTGTCGACACGATGCCAGCCCGCGAACAGATCGGTCCCGCCGGCAATCGGCGTCAGTGGCCTGTCTGCGGCGGCCATCAGGTCGAGGGCCTCGGCCAGGCTGTTTGGCTGGATCAGTTCCACATCAAGCCTCCGCCTCGCGTCCCAGGACGCGATTCACGCCGGCGAGGATGGCGTCATATCCCGTACACCGGCACAGGTTTCCGCCCATGAATCTGCGAAGCGAGACCCCTTCGAGCACCTCGGGATGTTCTTTCAGCCAGTGCGTCGTCATCACCACGCCCGGCGTACACGCGCCGCACTGAGCGGTCCCCGTTTTGTTCATCTCGTCGGCGAGCGACGCGCCCACAGACTCGATCGTCTCCACCGATCGGCCAGCCACCTGAAATGCCGGTACCAAGCACGAGGCCACCGGCAGACCATCGAGCAGAACAGTGCATGCCCCACACTCACCCTCACCGCAACCTTCCTTGGTGCCGGAGCATTCGCAGTCGTAGCGCAGCACGTCAAGCAAGCGAGCGTCAATGGGCACTGTCCGCGTGACCGCCTGACCGTTCAGTGTAAAAGACAACTCAATCTTATCCATCGGCATCACCCTCCAGGTGGGCCATCAGTCGTTCGGGCGTCAGGGGGATCCGGTTGATCTGAGTGCCAAGGGCGTGACACACGGCGTTGATGACCGCGGGCGCCGGACCGTCCATCGGCAATTCACCGATGCCCTTCGCGCCGCCTGGGCCATACGGCAATGGCTTTTCCTCGAAGAACACGCGAATCGGCGGCAGGTCGTCGCTGGTGGGAATGGTGTAGTTGCTCAATCGCGCGTTGACCATGGCGCCGTCTTCGAGTACCACGTCCTCCGTCAGCGCCCAACCGATTCCCTGCGCCACGCCCCCGCGAATCTGCCCCGCGGCCATGGTGGGATGAACGACCCTGCCGACCTCCTGCAAGGCCACGTAATCACAAACGCGAACCGCGTAGGTGCGAAGATCAACCTCGACGTCGGCGACGTGAACCGCCCAGGCATAACAGGCGTATGCGTCGCCGCGATACGTCGCCTCATCCCAATGCACATGCTCCGGCGCTTTGTACTTGGCACGCCCGATCAAACGCCCGTTGGGATTCGCCTTGTGCCAAGCCCGAATGGCTCCGGGCAGGGACGCACCCTCCGCGCCGACAATCGAGACCAAATTCTTGCACGCTCGTTCAACCAACTTGCCCACGATCATCGTGGTGCGGCTGGCCACGGTCGGGCCGCTGTTCGGCACACGCGACGTGTCCGGCTCGGCCACCACGATCAGCGCCTCGCTCAGCCCCAGATTGTCGGCGGCGACTTGCATCAGGACAGTCGTGGCCCCTTGTCCCATTTCCGTATTGGCCGACAGCACTTCGACTTTGCCGTCCGCGCGCCCCTCGACCCACAATTCAGATGCCAGCATCGTCTCGCCCCCGCCCGTAAATCCGGCCCCGTGAAGGAAGACCGAAAAACCGATGCCTCTGCGGATATAAGGATGTTTACTGTTGGTCCGCGCGTATTCGGCGCGGCGATCAGCATAAGACGCCCGTGCCAGCCCGTTGTCCAGCAGTGCCACCAGATCGACACCGTCGCGGCAGATTTGCCCGGTGGCCATTGTCTGCCCGTCCCGCAGCAGATTGCGGCGGCGCAGCTCGACCGGGTCCAGTGCCATTTGCGCGGCGATGACGTCCATGTGCCGTTCCATGGCGAACTCCGTCTGCGGAACGCCAAACCCGCGAAAGGCCCCGTACGGCGGCGAATTGGTCAGTCGGGCTTCCCCAAGCACATGGATGTTCTCGCAGAAATAGGGCCCGGCCGCGTGGATCACGCCGCGACTGAGAACCACCGGCGACATCGTGGAGTAGGCCCCGCCATCGAGGATCGCCTCGATCTCCATGGCCAACAACCGACCGTCGTCGTCCACTGCGGTCCGATGTCGCACCCAACTCGGGTGGCGCTTTGTGGTAGCGGCCATGTCCTCGAACCGGTCGTAAATGATCTTGACCGGCGCTCCGGCCTTCTCCGCCAGCAGCGCCGCGTGGATGGCGAGAATGGACGGGTAGTCCTCTTTGCCGCCAAACGCGCCGCCGGTGGCAGACTGAATCACACGCAGTTGTTCCTCCGGCCGGTCGAAGAAGTGCATCATCGCCTTGAGCACGAAGTACGGGCATTGCATGCTGCCCCGCACGACCAGCCACCCATCCTCCTGATAGGCCAGCATCCCGTTGGTTTCCAGGTAGACATGCTCCTGGGCGCCCGTTCGGTATTGGCCCTCAATGACGTGGGCGGCATGGGCGAACACCGCCTCCGGGTCGCCCTTGCGGATGTCGATCCGCTTGAAGATGTTGTCCCGACCGTACTGAATCAGCTCAGGGGCTAACTTCCCCCACGGATCGGTGATCACGGGCAGTGGTTCATACTCGATCTGAACTGACCGCAAAGCACGCCGCAAGGCCCGGGGCGATCGATGGGCGATCAACACCACTGGCTCATATCGGTGGCGAAACTCTGAAGCAACCAGGGCTGGCTGATCCTTATGGACATGGGCGACTTCGTTCGGCCCCGGGATATCCCGATGGTCGACGATGACGTACTCATCCCACTTGATCGCGGGATCAAAATGAATACGAGTGATTCGGCCTCGCGCCGCAGGCGTGCGAACAGTGCCACCATGCAGAACACCCTCCAGTCGGATGTCGTCGACGTACTGTGTGCGGCCTTGAAGCTTCTCGGGGCCGTCCACGCGGGGGATATTTGAACCGATTCCCATCGTCCGATTCCTCAACAATCTCGAATAAGACAGTATACGCTGTCAGGATTCCAAACGAAAGAGATTGCTGATGCGGCGGTAGTGGTTCATTCTAATCGGCGTGTGCCACTGGCAGCTTGCTTGCTGCCAGTGCCCGCATGCGCCTCCGAATTCTTCCGCGGGTTGTCGGGCGCATCACCACGGGCGATAGCCGCCAAGGAGGGCGGCCAGAAGTGCAGACTGGGAGATGCGAGCGGCTCCTTGAAGCGAAAAGCCATCACGGTCACACGGCCATCATCCGTGACGCCGACGATCTCCGCGGTGAAGCGACTGAGTTGGAACGTGTGGCCAATCGCCGGTCTCCAATCAGGGCCGAGAGTGAGACGGTGCATCGGCGAATCCAGGAGCGACCCCTTTGTCGTTGTCATGAGTAGCGAATGTGGATCGCGTCGCTTGAGATCGGCATTCGTCCCTGGCACGGTGAGGCATGAAAAGGCGAGATTCCTTCGCCCTGTCAAGAACTCGAGCCTGTCGCCGGCACAGACGAACTCGATCGGTGATTGGGCTTCCGCAACGATGAGCGTATCACCATCGCGGAGCGGCGTGTCGAGTCCGCGCACGTATTCGTTGACTGCCTGTCGCGCACGTTGTTCGGCCGCGTTTGTGAAAAGAACCGCGCCAATGGCACAGGCGATACTGACGGCTCCGTTCGCAGCCAAGAGCCAGTGCCGCAGCCAAAGCGGTGGCGGCGGTCGACCTGCCTCCTTCGGCACAAGCAATTCGGCCAACAGGTACGCCCAGCCAACCGTTGCCACGCAAATGGCCCTGGTTTCAGGCGCGGCCAACAGGGCGGGCAAGAGGAATGCAATCGCCCAGATGCCGAAGAAAAGAGCGGCGGGATCACCGCGCATGGTGCGCCGGAGATGCCAAAGCGTCAGGATTGTCCCAAGAGCGCCAATGACCATCACGGCGGCGACTTGCCCAGGCGTAGCTTGGAAGAGAATACTAATCGGAAAACCGAGCGTCCACACGGAGAGGAAGAGGAGCATCGCCTTTGGAGCGCGGGTGATCGTCGAGATCAAGCCGTCGTTGACAGTGTTCGTCGACTCGAACGGCACGAGCCTTGTTGCGGCGTAGTAGATCAAATAGGCAACAGCCAGCAGCAGGATGATTGCGGTGACGGCGGCCCTGGCCCGCGAGGCTCCGAGAGGAGGGCGTCGCTTCCTGACAAACCACTGATGGCACACGATCACAATCGCGAAGGCAACGGCCACTTCCTTGGACAGGAGTGCGAAAGCGAAACCGAGTGGAGCAAGCACAATAAGCCAACGCGCGTTTCGGTATTGGCTTCGATCCGTACTATCGGGGACGTAGTCAACGCCGGCTGTGTTGGGCGTCTGTTCACGCAACTGCGCCAACTTCCAATAGGCCCAAGCAGCAGTCGTAACACCCACAAGTACCAGCAGGTCGCTGCGATTGCTGATAAACGTCACCGGCTTGGTGGCCGTCTGCGAGATGCCGAACAGGAGCGTGGCAACGCCCGCACGTGTCTCGTCGCGCCCGGCGACGGCGAAGAGGCGATGCATGCAGAAGAGTGCCAGGGCAAACCAGACGAGACTGACGAGTCGGTGGGCGGTCGGGTTTCGGCCGAAGAGCAGCATGTCGAGATAGAAGGACCATTCCGCGAGCGGCCGGAAGAAGTCGATGCGTCTTGACTCGGGCGCCCACCAGGGGAAGGTGCCCCGGTCTCGCATTGCCTGCCACGCCTGATCCGTCGTCGCGAATCGAAACAGATCAAGTCGATCGGACTCACCGTTGACATACTGCTCGGTTTTCAGGATGAGGTTGGGGTCGTCAAAAACGAACGGGCCGGTCAAGGTCCACAAGTACAGTAGGATCGGCGCCCCAAGCCAAACAGCGCGGAACCTCGCGGCGCGTGCAAGGTGTTCAAAGGGTGTGGCGAACCGTGACATACTCCGTGATTATGCAGTTGACCGAGAGCATGGCAAGTGATGCAGTACCGATGTCGGTAATGCTGACCCGACCTACTCAAGCTCAGTCCACGTGAAGATTCAATCGTAGCGTCGGCCCCCCGTGGCCGACGTAGAGATCAGAGCCACAACCGTGAGGGAGCTGTCATCGCCCGAACGCGTGCGTCCTTCCGAATCCGTCGCTGACCGTTTGCTGACACGCGCGGCTCTGACCGTCGGCCACGGGGGGCCGACGCTACGTCTTGCATATTATCGTGAGGAAGTGCTCGATGGTTTTATCGTGTGGAGGTGCATGATGGTTTCACGGCGATCAGCGTTTGAGCACCTGTCCTTCTGAGCGCCGTGAGCATGGCCTGGAGTGGAAGGTCGACGAGGAAGGTGCATAGCGCCAGGCCGAGGAAGAACGGGAGGTGCCTCGCGCGTTTTCTGATGAGGCGGCCCAACCTAGAAACATCGTAGATGGAAGCGCCGGACCAGTGGCAATAGGCCAACAACAGGCTGGCGGTGGTCTCGAAAGGCACGAACATCGCGGTCTGCCGGATCGGCTCAAAACCTGCGGCAGTGACGACGCTTCGAAGCGAGCCCTTGGTGAAATGGTGGAGATGCGTCGGGACCATCATCGCGAACCAGAACCGCTGAAAAAGCTTCCGGAGTGGCGAATTGAAGTCCGGGACCTCGACGACCAGCCTGCCGCCCGGCTTGAGGATGCGATAGGCTTCTTCGAGCGTGGTCTTGGGGTGGTAGACGTGTTCGAGGGTTTCGTACATTGTGACGACATCGAACGATTCGGCAGCAAACCCGGCGTCCAGCAAATCGCCCGTGCGGACGGCGGCGATACCCTTGACGACGGAGTGCTCGGCCGTCTTGGGGTCGAAGTCGAGACTGGTTCCGACGACGCCGCAGCGGTCAATGAAATATTCAAGTTGCACGCCGAAACCCGCACCGACGTCCAGGAGTTTCGCGCCGCGCTGAAGCCAACCGGTTTTTTCGAGGACCTCCAGTCGCATGTGCTTGATAAAGCGATTGGGCAGGCTGTCACGCTGTTCCTTGAGGACTTCGTCCAGCGTTTTGTAGCCGTACCAATCCTCGTAATAGCGAGGCATGTCGGCGGGGATGGGGCGAGGCGACGTGATGATCAGGTCGCAGTGCTTGCACCGGAGCAGGTCGAATTTGCCCGGCTTTTTCCAGGCCATGTCGTACAGCCCGGTCAGGACAGGCTCCGTCGGCGGCTGGCCGCAAAGTTCGCAGACGGCGTTTTCGAAAGAGGGGTGACGGTTGTCGGGTTGCGCTTCAGTTGGCGCAGGTCTCGCGGAAGGTGGCTCCGGTTGAAGAACCGAGACATCGCGCTCGTTCTGGCCCGCCGGTTGTGGTTCTGTGCTTAAGTCCATACCAGTCATTCCAAGGCCATTCTACAACAGTTTGCACGCTTTAGTAGCAGCCAGGAGGAAATTGAGTCACTTCTTCCCCTCCAAGTTCCCAATCGCCAATCTCCAGTCAAGGCCCGTATGAGCTACAATGGTGTTATGCCGCGCCGCCGACCAATCCGTCGTGTCCTGAAGTGGGCCGGGTTCGTGGTTTGCGTGCTGATTCTTGTTACGTGGGGGCTGAGCCTGAGATGGGGACTCGTGTGGTACCCGAGCCATCGCCAAGGGGCTGCGGTTGCAGGGGGCGTGATTAGCCTACTGCACTCCGCGGGAGGGCCGCCTCGACCGCTTGGCTGGTCTGTCGCGCGAATGGGAGCGAAAGACCGGGCTTGGGGAAACTGGGGCTTTGCATGGCCACGTACGTTTCAGCATCCTCTGATCGAGCATCGGGAACTGTACATTCCCCTTTGGCTCCCTCTCTTGCTTGCTGGACTACCCACATTCCTATTCTGGTGGCTTGACCGCCGCCGCATACTTCCAGGCCACTGTCAACAGTGCAGTTACAACCTCACCGGCAACGAGAGCGGCATTTGTCCTGAATGTGGTTCTTCCAGTCATTCTGACGGACGCACAAAAAGAGAACGACGAGGTTCACGGTGGCAACGTATTCGCATCTGGACCGGCTTGCGACCAGATGGCGGCGTTCACCG
>CAZTAR010000108.1:0-11986 GCA_964611695.1 uncultured Planctomycetaceae bacterium
GTCACATATGTACGCAACGGTGGTTACTACGTACAGGCCACGGTCGGCGGGCCGGCTATCTTTGTTTATGTGGATCCCGTGGGGTCGACCCTGCACCTTCTGACCATGTTCGGCATCCTGCTGGTGGTCATCGGCTATGGTATGTACCAGCCCGCCGCGTATGCGGGTGTACGGAAGTTCACCACACCGAAGACCGCGGCGATGGGTTTCGCGATGCTGTATGCGCTGATGAACCTGGGCGCTTGGTTTCCCACGTTCGCATTCCTGGCCCGCGATGACGACTACCTCGGTTTAGGTATTTCGGGCACATTCTGGGTCTACACCGGATTCACCGCACTCGCGTTGCTGGCGACGCTCACAATCCTGAGCCGCGCGACGATTCGCAAGGCGATCGCCACCGCCAAGGAAGAGACCGCAAGCATCAACGCCGAGAAGGAGGCAGTCCAGGGTACTTCAGAAACTCCAAAGGAGGACAAGCCCAAGGACACGGAGAAGCTTGCAGCCGGGGATGTTGTACCTGAGCGGGTGAAGCCGCACATGTGGCTGTTTTGGCTTGCCGCCATGGCGCTGTTTCTGTTCAAAGGCGAGTCGCCATGGTATCACACTTGGGACGAATCGCTGTGGCGGTGGATTGTGGCGGGTGCTTTCTTCGTGTCGCCGCTGGTGTTCGCGCTCATCCCTCCCGCGTACCGTTGGTTGGCGCGTTATCCGCTGTCGGACGGAAAATTCGCGTTCTTCATTTTTGCTTTGATCCCGGTACAAACACTATTTACCTACAACTGGCTAGTCTTGCCGCAGTACATCAAGCGCGCATACGAAGGTTGGATGGGGGATTACTTCGAGATTGCCGCGAATGCAAACCCGCTCCTCATCTTCGTTGCCGTACCGCTCATCACAGCGATTTCGCAAAAGGCCAAGGTTTACAACATGATGATCCTGGGTACGTTCATCATGGCTGCGCCGGCCTTCCTGCTGGCAATCGGACCGTACTGGTACACGCTGGCGGCGTACCTGCTCATCATGACCATCGGCGAGGCCATGTGGCAGCCACGCTTTCTCCAGTATGCCGCCGAGATTGCTCCGGAGGGACGCACCGGTGAGTACATGGGCGTGGCCCAATTACCCTGGTTCCTGACCAAGATGCTCGTGCCGATACTCTACTCCGGTCGGATGATGGATAAGTTCTGTCCGGCCGATGGTCCCAAGAATACCGAGGCCATGTGGTTCTATTTCGCCTGCATCGCCATGACTTCGACAGTCGTTCTCATTCTCGCCAAGGGCTGGGTCGGCAAAGACTTCAAGACCAAGGCGGATTGATCTTCAAGGGGGCGACCGGCGGAGTTGATGAAGGGGGTAGACACGGCTTCGTGATCAAAACCGCGACCGAGAGGGAGTGGTAATCGCTCACAGACAACGGTCGCCTCATCTTCACCCGAAGTTTATCATGCTTTCCCGCGGCTTCATTGTGTGACGGCATGCCACCCGCTCGGAGGCGATAGTCCCTGTCGGCTGGTGCGAGTTGAATCAAGCCGTTCCAGCGAATGGACAAGCGGAGTTGCATCACCTATACCTATCTCGATGGAGTCTCAAGCCCTTTTAGACAACCTTACCGAGCCTCAAGAAGAGGCTGTCCGCCACGGCGAGGGGCCGTTGCTCGTGCTGGCTGGTGCCGGATCAGGCAAGACGCGGGCCATCACGCACCGGGCCGCTTACCTTGCCTCCACCATTGCCAGACCCGACCAGATTTTGGCCATCACGTTTACGAATAAGGCGGCTGGGGAGATGCGGGATCGCATTTACGCCTTGGGCGTCGGAGGACGGCTTCTGGCCTGCACGTTCCATTCGCTTTGCGCCAGATTACTTCGGGAATACGGGCGGACCATCGGCGTCGAGCCGGGCTTTTCCATCTTCGACGAAACCGATCGCCGGTCGTTGATTAAGCGATCGATCGCAACATGTGATCTGCGGGCCGACAATTGGAATCCCCGTGCCGTCGCCGCCACGATCAGCAATGCCAAGAACCAGATGCTTGGTCCCGATGAGTTCAAGGAGACCGCGACCGACTACTACGCGAAGAAGATCGGCCTCATCTATCAGGAATACCAGCGCGGGCTTGCCAAACAAAACGCCTGCGACTTTGACGATCTTCTCATGCATGTCGCGAAGATGCTTGGCACGCATGCCGAGATTCGCGACGAGCTGTCGGACCGATTTCGCTTCTTGCTCATCGACGAGTATCAAGATACGAACCAAGCGCAGTACCTCATCGCTACCCGATTGGCCTCGGGCCATCGCAACATCTGCGCGACCGGGGATCCGGACCAGTCCATCTATGCCTGGCGCGGCGCGAACATCCAAAACATTTTGGATTTCGAGGAGGACTATCCTGACGCGAAGGTCGTCCGGCTCGAACAAAACTTCCGCAGCACCGGCGCGATCCTCTCGGCCGCTTCGGCGCTCGTCGCGTACAACACGCGGCGGAAACACAAGGAGCTTTGGACCGACGACGAGCAGGGCCCGGCCGTGAGGGTGTGGACCTGTGAGGATGAACGGCATGAAGCCGCCAGGATCGCGGCCGACATTCGTGACTACATCGACGGCGGCGGCCCGGCAGGTGATGTGGCGATCTTCTACCGCATCAACGCCATGACTCGAACGCTTGAAGACCACCTGCGCAAAGCGAAGATTCCGTATCAGATCGCTCGGGGAGTCGAGTTCTACGGGCGAAAGGAAATCAAGGACGTTCTCGCCTATCTTCGAGTCATCCTCAATCCCGCGGACGAAATCTCCCTCCTTCGGGCGATCAACACGCCTGCACGCGGAATCGGGAAGATCACGGTCGAGCGGATTCGCTCGTTTGCGCATGAACACGGTCTGTCGGTGGGAGAAGCCGTCGCGCGATTCGCCGAGATTCCGGAACTCAAGTCGGCGAAGAAGAAGATCGAGCCTTTCGCAAAGCTGCTCGCCGAGTTGCAGGAGCTTCCCAAGCGGCCCGCGCGCGGTGTCATCGAAGCAGTCCTGAAGCGGTCCGGGCTAGAGGCGGCGCTCCGGGGGGCTGGGGATGATCGCGATAGCGAAGAACTGGAGAATGTGAACGAGTTGGTCACGGCCGCGCAACAGTACGACCTGGAGAATCCCGATGGCTCGCTCGGTGAGTGGTTGCACCAGATCAGCCTCGTGACGGACGTGGACTCCGTGGACCTCTCGGGTGGTGCCGTGACACTCATGACGCTGCATGCCGCCAAGGGCCTCGAGTTCCCGACGGTCTACGTTGTCGGGCTGGAAGAAGGATTGCTGCCTCACGCCAGAGCGCTGCGTGGGGAGATTGACGAACTTGAAGAGGAGCGGCGGCTGTGCTTCGTCGGGATGACCCGGGCGCGACAACGCCTTACGTTGACGAACGCCGAATACCGAATGGTTCGCGGCATTACCGAGCGGACCGCAGCGTCGAGGTTCCTTCGCGAGTTGCCGCAAGATGAGATCGAACGCGAGACGGTTCGCACCAAGGAGGATCGAAGCCGGTCACATCTCGGGAGTGAATACGATGCGGACATCCCCGCCGACATCGAGGAGTTTGTCCCAGGCAGGCGCGTCAGGCACGAGGAGTACGGCGACGGCGAAATCCTCCTGTTGCACCGACGCGGGCGGACGGTTTACATCCGCGTTCACTTCGACGACTATGGCCAGCGATCGTTAGCACTGCCGCACGCTGATTTGGTCGTTCTTGAATGCTGAAGCCGGCGATCAGCGCCGCGCACGTGGGCAAGCGGTCAGTGCTCACAATCAGAGCCGCGCGTGTTAGCAAGCGGTCAGTGCTCTCCGAAAGGGCTCTCTGATATGAACGCTAACCGATTTCCTTACGGTCGCGGCCCTGATCTCCACGTTGACCACCGGCGGGACGCCGGTGCCACACGTCGCGTCGGCCCCCCCTGGCCGACGTATGCGGTGAGAAACTGTTCTGCATTCCCCGTCGGCCACGGGGGGCCGACGCTACCGCCCGCACGTTATCGTGCGACGGTAGGCTAGTTGCCTTCTGAGGTGTCGCGATGAGAAAATGTGCAGTAATCATGGCCGGCGGATCGGGGACAAGACTCTGGCCGCTGAGTAGAAGGAATCGTCCCAAGCAACTCCTGCACATCGTCGAGGGCCGCAGCCTGATCTACAAGGCGTTTGAAAGATTGAACGCGGCGTTTTCGCCGACGGACATCTACGTCATCGCGTTGGAGGAACACCTCCCCGCCCTTGCAGAGGAATTGCCGGCCTTGCCGAAGGAGAACTTCATCGGCGAGCCCACCGGCCGCGACACGGCAAACGCCGTCGCACTGACGGCCGCCATCCTCCACAAGAACGATCCGGACACCTTGATGGGCGTCTTCACCGCCGACCACCTCATCCGGCCGACCGACAAGTTCGTCGAGATCATCCGACTTGGGTTTGCCACGGCCGCGGAACACAAGGATGCGCTGATCACGTTCGGCATCAAACCCACGGAGCCGCACACGGGGCTCGGGTATGTTGAGCGCGGCGACCAGATGGCGCCGGGTGTATGGGCTGTCGAACAGTTCAAAGAGAAGCCGGACCTGGACACGGCCCGAGGGTATGTCGCTTCCGGCAACTACTACTGGAATAGCGGCATGTTCGTCTGGTGGACCGAGACGATCCTCGAACAGATGCGGCAACATCTCTCTGCTTCGTACGACGCCGCGAGGAAACTGGCGAAGGTATGGTACGAGGAACAAGGGCCGGAACTCGCACACGAACTGTACCCAGGCCTTGAACGGATCAGCATCGATTTTGCGATTATGGAGAAGGCGCCGAAGGTGCTTGTCGTTGAGATGGCGTTAAGTTGGTTGGACGTGGGCAATTGGACGGCCTTGCCCGAGGTGCTCGGCAAAGATTCCGCCGACAACACCCACGCCCTGGAAAGATCGGCGGCGATGTTCAGCCGGAACAACATCCTCGTTTCGGAAGGCGATCACCTGATCGCCACGATCGGTGTTCAAGACCTCGTTGTCATCCACAGCCCAAACGCCACGCTTGTCTGCCACAAGGATCACATTCAGAAGATCAAGGACCTCGTTGGACAGCTTGACGGGGAATACGAGGGTTACTATTCGTAGCTGGACCTTAGCAAGTGCAAGCCCACGGATTGCGATCCGTGGGCTTCGAAGGGATGCGACGTACCCGCGTGGCCGTCCGAGCCTCAGTGGCGAGGAGGGGCACATCTGACATCGATTTGCCGTTACCCTGCACGTTTTCGGATCGAGAATGCCAAACATTCTGGGAATCGATTATGGCGTGAAACGGATCGGTACCGCCACCGCGGATACCGAGGTGCGGATCGCCACGCCGTTGGAGGTCATCCAGGGGCAGAACGACGTCACGCGCGACGCGCGGTGCGTTGCTGACTATGGCGAGGACCACAATGTCGAAGCGTTCATCGTTGGGCTGCCCTTGAACATGCGGGACTCCGGCGACAGCCCGCAGACCACGCTGACGCGGAAGTTCGCGGCCGAGTTGGAGCGCCTCTCCAAGAAGCCTGTACACCTCCAGGACGAGCGGCTCAGCTCTTTCGCCGCAGGCGAGGCATTGGACACGGCCGGCGTGCGACAGAACAAGCGTAAGGGGCTTACCGACCGGATTGCCGCCCAGAAAATCCTCCAGGCCTGGCTCGATCAGCAATAGGGGAAGTACGCCCAAGAGCCCCCGGCCCACCGAGCCGGCTTGTGTCAAGCCGGTGTTCTTGCATCCGGACGGTACATTCCCAACCACGATGCCATGCACCCCCTGGCCAAGGCCAGGGGCTCTTGGTTGGCTGCGTTGTTGCCAAAGTGAGCCGAGGTGGTAGACTGTTGCACGCTGGGATGATGAAACCGGATGGCCCAACCCATGCTTTGGAGCACGTGCCCATGAGAGCCCGCACAGACACGCTGATTCGGTCGCGGCTTGGCAAGCCCTTATTAGATCGCCGCAGGCTCGGCCTGTGTTTGATGACCTGCATGCTGCTCCTTGGCGTGTTCAGTCTTCCAGGTTGCATTGAGCGCACCGTCTCGATCAACACGGAACCCGAAGGCGCGAAGGTGTTTCTGAATGATCAAGAGGTCGGGCAATCGCCCGTGACCGTGCCTTTCACCTGGTACGGTGATTATGACATCATCATTCGGAAGCGCGGCTTCAAAACCGTTCAGACCCACCACAAAATTCAGACGCCGTGGTACTCGCTTCCTGGGATCGACTTCTTCACGGAGTGCCTGATGCCGTTCACCGTCCACGATGACCGTGTCCTGGAGACCTACGTGCTGGATCCCCAACAACTGCCGGACAAGGACACGCTTCTGGACGCGGCCGAATCGATGCGGGCGGACGCCGGCGCGGGGGACCTATAGCGCGGAGGCACGCGTGACTCGGTCGCGGACCCAGTCGGCCGTGACGCCCTTCTCGGCGAGCATCCGGCTTACGAAATTGTCGGGCTCGCGGAGGATGGCGAGCAGGAGATGTTCGTCCTCGATCTCACCGTGGCCGAGGCGGTTGGCGGAATCGACCGCAAGCACCACCCGACGCCAGAATCTGGGAGAACGAAAGGCCTTCGCCAGTTCCTGCTGGTGCAGCCACTCAAGCGGGTCATGGCCCTGGGCGGTCGCGGCGTGGTCCTCATGGGTGCTGGAGCCGAGGAGGGTCAGTATCTCCTCTCGCAATTGCTCAATCCGAACACCACGCTCGGCGAGGAGACGCGCGGGGATGTTGTTGCCCTCTCGCAGAACACCGAGCAGGATGTGTTCCGTGCCGATGTACTTGTGCCCGAGTTTCCGAGCCTCGTCGATGGCGAACTGGATCATCTGTCGTGTGTCGGCGCGCTGGGCCATCTTCGTCTGATGAAGCTCCTTGTCGCCTGGTTTGATCAGCTTGTCGACCTCATCGCGGAGGGTTTCGAGATCGACGTCCAGGTTCCTCAGGACAAGTGAGGCGACGCTGGAGCCCATCGACAAAATCCCTAAGAGGATGTGCACCGGTGCGAGGTAGTCATGATGGAGTCGCACGGCTTCCTGGTTGGCCAGGGCCATGGCCCTTCTCGATCGGTCGCTGAATCGTTCGTGCACGATTGGTTTCCTTTTGCTTCCGCGTTTTCTAGAGCAAACTCACTTTTATCGCTGGTGCGAGAATCCCTTCTCGCACCTACCCTCGAAGACATTCTCTCCCAATCCCTTGCAGGATAGGAATCACGCACCAGCGGCATTTCGCACGAGCGGCAGCGGAGTCTCGAACCAGCGGTTTCGCAATCGCATCACATCCGCATCACACTCACCACTGCGTCACCGGATTTTGCCGGCCTCTTTGGCCGCCAGAACAACTTCCTCCTGAACACTCTTAGGCACGCGTTGGTAACTGTCAAACTCCATTGTGAACGTGGCCTTGCCTTGCGACATGGAGCGGACTTCTGTCGCGTAGCCAAACATCCGTGCCAGCGGTACGTGGGCCGAAACTGTCGTGAGGGGGCCCACGACTTCCGTGGCGTGCACGATGCCGCGACGCGATGAGAGATCGCCGATGATTTGCCCCTGGAACTCGGATGGTGTCTCGACCTGGACCCTCATCATCGGCTCCAGCAGAACGGGTTTACTGGCCAAAAACGCATGCCTGAACGCGTTGCGCGCGCAGATCTGGAAGGCCATGTCGGAGGAGTCCACCGCATGACTGGTGCCGTCTTCGAGCACCATCTTGACGCCGATGATCTCATAGCCGGCGAGCGGCCCCTTGGCCATGACCGACTGAAACCCCTTGTCCACTGACGGAATGAATTCGGTCGGGATGCGACCACCCACGACTTTGTTCTCGAATTCGTAGTTCTCCTCGCAATCCCGCGGGAGTGGTTCGAGTTTGCCGATGACGTGGGCGTATTGTCCCGAACCGCCGGTCTGTTTCCTGTGCTTGTGGTTGTACTCGACGGTCTGGGAGGGCGCTTCACGATAGCTCACCCTCGGCGCGCCGACTTCCAATGCGCACTTGTACTCTCGGCGGATACGCTCGCAATACACGTCGAGGTGCAACTCGCCCATCCCGGAGATGATCGTTTCGCCCGTTTCCGGATCGCTCGACATGTGGAATGTCGGGTCCTCTTTCGAAAACCGGTTCAGAGCCTTGGCCAGCTTGTCGCGATCAATCGTCCTGGCGGGCGCAATGGCGAGCGAGATGACAGGGGCCATCACGTGCATGGACTCCATCGTGTAGTTCACCGTTTCTCCGCAGTAGGTGTCGCCGGATACGCAGTCGAGCCCCACCACGGCCACAATGTCACCCGCCACAGCAGAATCCACATCCTCACGTTGATCGGCGTGCATTCGCAGGATACGCCCGAATCGGTGTGCCTTGCCCGCGCGGGTGTTGACATACTTCGAGCCACGGGTCAACCGGCCTTGATAGAGCCGGAGGTAGGTGAGTTGGCCGAACGGTTCATCCACAAGCTTGAAGGCCAATGCCACGAGCGGGGCATCCGGTGAGGTATCGAGAAGCGTTTCCGCTTCCTGGTTATCTCGATCCAATGCGAACACTTCGCGGTCAATCGGCGAAGGGAGATACCGAACGATTGCATCGAGCAGGAGCTGTATTCCCTTGTTCTTATAAGCGGAGCCCATCAGGACAGGCGTGAAGTCACTGGATAGAGTCCCCCGGCGGATGATTGAATGAATCAGTTCCTCAGGAACAGGCTTTTCCTCGAGCATCATCTCCAGTAGTTCGTCGTCATAGAACGAGAGGGCATCGAGCATACCGGTGCGGGCGTTCTCGGCCTCGGTCACAAGCGCGTCAGGAATGTTCGTCCATCGCACCTTTTCGCCATGCTCGCCATCAAAGAATGCCGCCTTCATGCGGACAAGATCAATGACGCCTTCCAAGTCGGCGCCGAGTCCGATCGGAAGCTGTAACTGGATGGTGGTGTGTCCGAGCTTCTCCTCGATTCCCCGAATGACATTGACGGGATCCGCTCCCTGCCGATCGAGCTTGTTAATGAAGCTGATGCGCGGAACGCCGTATCGTTTCATTTGACGATCCACGGTGATCGATTGTGACTGCACACCCGCAACACCGCAGAGGACCATGACCGCCCCGTCGAGGACGCGGAGAGACCGCTCCACTTCGACGGTGAAGTCAACATGGCCCGGCGTGTCGATGATGTTGATCTGCGAATCGCTCCAGGTGACCTGCGTGGCTGCGGAGGTGATCGTGATTCCGCGTTCCTTTTCAAGTTCCATATGATCCATGGTGGCGCCTTCGCCGCGGACCTCTTGGATTTTGTGGATGCGCCCCGCGTAATAGAGCATGCGTTCGGTCAAGGTCGTTTTGCCCGAATCGATGTGCGCGGAAATGCCGACGTTGCGCATACGGCTCAAGGGGGAGTCGGTCATCGGATCACACGCTTCCTTCTGTTCACAGCTTCTCAAAGTTGACAACGTCTATGCTCCGGCGCCCGGACGGCGCCTCCGAAGTAACCTACCGTTCACCAGTATCGGCTCGATTCCGAACATGGCCGATATCCTCGCCAGGCAAACCTCGACCGCATCCGGAAGCTGCAGGCCTCCCGCGATGAGGCGCCCGACGTTGCCGGCGCGAGCCGTGATGTCGGAGAGAGTTTGTGTCGTAGCCCCTGACTCTGGGGGAAACGGGACTGCTCCTGCCGAAACCCGTGGTCGCAATCCAAGCCGACCACAGGGTGGCCTCGGGCAAGAATTCTGAACGTTTTTTGGGTCGTGGAGACCGAATTGCACACAGCAATTCCGAATCTCTTAGGATAACCCTTCTGGTTCTGATCGTCAACACCCTTTGTCGTCGCTTGTTTTTGGGGACTGGTATCGTTTCGTAAAGGGGTGCCACTGGCAGCTTGCTGCCAGTGCCGGCACGGGCGGACAAGCCGCCCGTGGCACCCACAAGTTACCAGTACTCGCTGTTGAGCGGTTTCACTGAATTCATGCCGGCCGATGGTTTTGTCGGCAGGGGCAAACCGCTGGTGAGCGTCGTCCGAACCCCGTATCGGACGACGGATTCCAGTCAATCTTGACGGCCCTTGACGGCCGACAGGGCTACCGACCGCTACGAACAAAGTGAACCTGTTCGAGTGCATCCGGGCTAATCGCGAGTTTGGCCTCAGCATAGTCGAAGCGTCCGCTTCCAGCCTGTGTCGGCTGATGGTGACATGGGCCCCATAACGCTGGCTCACAGAGGGCGGCGAATCTCACCAATACCGAGCGTGTGGACCGCGCATTTCAAAAACGCAGGGTGTGATATTCAGACGACTGGTGCATCCGAGAATCCACTGGGGTAATCCTATAATGTGGCTGGTGATTCGTTTGCAGGACTGTCTGAGGATCAGATTGAGAGTGAAAAGTATGTTTCTTACATATGAAGTTGGATTACTCGTAAGTCGATACTCTGGTGGCGACGCAGCAGGATCCGGTTGCCTTGAATGGACTGGAAGAGGGGTAGGAAGAACGCGGATAGCATCAGGGGAAGCAGGTGAGGCCAGTACTCCGACAGTTTTTTCGGGGCACATATGGATTGCAGTTCCGCACGACACTGCTCCTTACGTGTATCGTCATGGTGGCGACTGGTTTGACGGGCATCACCTATCTACGCCTTTCCTCCCAAATCACCATTGAGGAAACGAGGCGACACGCCAAAGATTTAGCCAGTTCTCTGGCGGCTGCCGGCGCCGTGGCCGTGGAGAAGAGAGATCAGCGAGCACTCTTGGCGCTGGCCGAGTCGGTTGTTCCACAGGGTGATCTCGCGTACGTCGTCTTCACCGATCATCTCGGCGATATTTTGGCGGGGCACCAACGCGGCGAGGGTCGGATCATGCCGCTCCTGTTGGGTGAAGGCGACAGCAGACTGTCCGTTGAGCCCATCAACCAACCTTTGCTCAACTCCGCCGGCGGCTTTTCTCACATCGACATTGTGCTCCCGATCACCTCTGGGGAGGATCGTGGATTAACGACCGCCCCGGCCGCCACGGTGGGTTACGTGCGGCTAGGGGTCGGGCTCTCTTCCGCGGAAGCTAGCTTTGCGGACCTGATGCGGAACGTCATCGGTCTGGCAGTCGGCATCACACTGCTCATGGTTCCGGTAGGATACGAGGTCATCCGGAAAGTGGTCGGACCAATCAACCGATTGTCCGATGCGGCTGAAACGGTCGCTCGGGGGGATCTCACTGCTCGGGTCGAAGTCACTTCGAAAGACGAAATCGGCAATCTGGCGACTTCGTTCAACTCC
Organism: uncultured Planctomycetaceae bacterium; assembly: GCA_964611695.1. Lineage (GTDB taxonomy): Bacteria > Planctomycetota > Phycisphaerae > UBA1845 > UTPLA1 > CAZTAR01. The sequence goes on from CAZTAR010000108.1 coordinate 11,257, forward strand.
ATGGCTGACGAGTTGGCGAGCTCACATGACAAACTCGTGAAACTGAATGCCGAACTCGAAAACCGCGTGTTGCATCGAACCCAAGAGCTGCAAGAAGCAAACCGGTTGCTGTCGGAGATGGCGATCCGGGATTCGCTAACCGGTCTGTTTAACCGTCGGCACTTCAGCAATCTCTTGGCGCAACTCTTCGCTGAAGCCCAGAGGTATCAAACCGATCTCACTTGTATGATGATGGACTTGGACAACTTCAAACAAGCGAATGATTCGCTCGGGCATCATACCGGGGATCAATTACTCCAGATGGCCGCCCGGGCAATCAGTGAGACCATTCGAGAATCCGACGTGGCCGTCCGCTACGGCGGTGACGAGTTTGTCGTTTTGCTTCCCCATACCTCTCCGCTTGATGCACGCGCTCTGGCTGAAAGGCTGCTCAGACAATTCCGCGAAGACTTAGGGAAGGACATGCCCCTGGCCAACATCGTGACGCTCAGCATCGGGCTCGCCAGTCGGGAGAAGGACCAACCCGAAAAGGCGGATGATCTCGTGAACCTGGCCGACGAAGCGCTCTACCTCGCCAAAGCTGGCGGCAAGAACAGAATCACCGTTGTTCGGCCCGTTGCCGCCGGCGGCACAGCTTGAATTCGCCCGTCGCCCCCCCCGCGTTCTTGGATCTACCCCGCATTTCTCACCAGGTGGGGGTAGAAAAGGGCTGCGATCTGTGCGAAAAGAC
>CAZTAR010000109.1:0-11958 GCA_964611695.1 uncultured Planctomycetaceae bacterium
CGCGCCATGCAAGCCGACAAACAAAGAACTTACGGACTTCCGCAGGGACGACTAAGTCAACTGTGATCAGAGCCGTGCGTGTGCAAACGGTCAGCGTTCGACTTTGACAAAGGTGAGCAAACCGGTCATCCCCGTCGGCCACCGGGGGGCCGACGCTACCTGCAGCTTCAAGCATAAAGGCATCCCAACCAATTCCCACGTTTTGACATTTTCCCGTTCCGGCCTTCTGATTTCGTCCATGTCAGCAAACGCTCAGATTCTCAGCATCGGCTCTGAACTCACGCTCGGCCGAACAGTGGATACCAACGCCGCCTGGCTTGCGCAGCAACTCGCGACCATTGGAATTGCCTGCGCGAAACATATCACGGTTGGCGATGACCGTGCAGCATTGGCCGATGTGATTCGCGCGGCGAGTTCTGAGGCTGATCTCGTGCTCATGACAGGTGGACTCGGCCCGACGCGTGACGACCTGACCCGCGACGCACTGGCCGACGCACTCGGTGTCGGACTGAAGCTTCACGCGCCCAGCCTCGAAAAGATCGCCGCCTTCTTTCACGAGCGAAAGCGCCCGATGGTCGATGCGAATCGCGTGCAGGCCATGATCCCAGAGGGTGCGGCGCCGATCGACAATACTTGTGGAACCGCCCCGGGCATTCGCGCGAGATTACACGACGCGGATATCTACGCCATGCCCGGTGTGCCGCGCGAAATGAAGGTGATGTTCGAGGGTGCCATCCGCGCGGCACTGGCAGCAAGATGGGACGGCCGCGTATTGCTCCAGCACACGTTGCACGCCTTCGGCGCTCCCGAGGCCGAACTCGGCCAGGAGATCGCCGACCTCATGCGGCCCGGCCGGAATCCCAGCGTCGGCACCAGCGCAGGTGACTGGATCATCTCAATCCGCATGGACGCACAGGCAGACTCCACCGACGAGGCCCGACAATTGCTAAATGCCGACGCGGAAGAGATCCGAGGCCGACTCGGTTTAGCGGTTTTCGGTGAGGAAAAGGAAACGCTGGCAGACGCCGTCGCCAGGCTTTTGATAGACCAATGCAAGACCGTTTCAACGGCGGAGTCCTGCACCGGTGGCTTGCTCGCCAAGTGGCTGACAGACGTCTCCGGATCGAGCGCGTACATGGTCCAAGGTTTCGTCACATACGCCAACGAAGCCAAGCACCGGCTCCTGGATGTTCCCATGGCACTGATCGAAGCCCACGGCGCGGTGAGTCCCCAGGTTGCCGAGGCGATGGCAACGAACTGCCGCCGCATCTCCGGCACGGATTACGCCCTCGCCACGACCGGCATCGCCGGCCCCACCGGCGGCACGTCCACCAAACCTATCGGCCTGGTCTACATCGCCCTGGCCACCCCCGAAGAGATACTCGTCAAAGAACTCCTCTGCGGCGACAGCCTCCCGCGACGGGCGGTGCGAGACAGGGCGGTGAAGTCCGCTTTGAATCTGCTGAGGCTGCGGCTCCTCAAGATGCCCTGAGCCCGTAAGGAAGACGGAGACGGGCCCATTTGGGTTATGGACGCATTAAGCACAAGTCCAGATAGGCTTATTGCGCAAACAGGGAAAAGGAGGAAAGCTTGACTGGAGTCGCTGCCCTCCACTCGACCGATTCCGGCATTCCTCGGCTGCCCCTGACCCCTCGGGCCCTTGATCCCTAGGCCCCTCTCGATTATCTACTTCCCCATGAAACCACTACGCATTCCACAAGTCGCAATCATCGGCTCCAGCCAGGCCGATGCACAGATGTTGAAGGTCGCTGAGCAGGCGGGGGCCGTCGTCGCCAGGCTGGGCGCGGCGCTGGTCACTGGTGGACGCGACGGTGTCATGCAGGCGGCATCGAAAGGGTGTGCCGAGGCCGGTGGCACGGTCAGTGCCGTCACGCCGCATGATAGCATGGACGAAGTCAACCCTTACGCTCACCATCACATTCCCACCGCCATGGGCTGGGCGAGAAACTGCATCACCGGAATTGCCGGCGACGTCGTGCTCGTCATCGGCGGCATGGCCGGCACGATGTGCGAGATCGCCTACGCCTGGATGTACGGCCGTCCCATCATCGCGATGTCCTGCTGCGAAGGGTGGTCGAAGCGAATCGCAGGCCAGGCGGTGGACACGCGGCGCAACGATGTCGTGGTCGAGTGCAAATCAATTGATGAACTCGAAGCGCTGCTGAAAGTAAACCTGCCGGTCTCTACAACATAGCCTCGCTGATGACTGAAGACTGAAAGCTGTTAGCCGATTCACCACGTTTTTTAGCCTCATGGACGTACCGAAAGTGTGTCAAGATCGCGGCACTCTGGCAAATGTGTGCCATGTCCTTCTGTAGAACAGTTCCGCGTTTATGCCTACTGCTGCAAAACAGCATCCAATAACGGAACGGAACAACACCAAACGTCATCATCCGCTCAGCCTGAGTGGGGCTGGTCTTATTACACCAGTCCATTTCCGCGCGATTAATCGCGGACTAAACCGGTTGACACCGGCATCCGATGAGTTCAACCAACGGCTCTTTGCCACATGATGATGTTTCTTCAGGAGGACTCCTGCCATGACAGAGTTTGAGGTGCTGACAGTCACACAGGTGATGGACCTGCTCCAACTCTCGCGCGATACCGTCTATCGACTCGCCGCAATCGGCGAATTGCCAGGACACAAGGTTGGCCGTACCTGGCGATTCCTGAAAGACGAGATTGAGCAATATGTTCGCGGAGAGCTTCCCAATTCCAATGTCGCCGGGCAATGCGATGTTGACGCAGCGCCGGCCGAGCAACACGAGGCAAGTCTCGTTGCGTCGTAAGGTGCCTTGCGTGGACCAATCGAATGGCACCCGTCAAGCGACGTGTGACAATGCACGAGAGCATCGCAAGTTTTAGAGTGCATGGTTCTCGGTAGGCCTGAGAAGGCATCCTTTGAAGTAGCGTCGGCCCCCTGTGGCCGACGGGGATAACCGGTTGGCTCGCGCCCGGCCTGGTTCGCTCCCATCCTGCCTGGTTCGCTCGCACCCACAAAACCGAAAGATGACCGCTTCTTGACGCCCGAGGCCCTGATTACCGCGGACCGATTAGAAACGCTCAACCTGAAACCGCCCTTGAATAGGTCCTCTCCACCCTCAATTAGAGGCTTTCTGGTCCGGTATTCGGGCAATTGCCCACCCTCGCTGCTGCTCTGCGATCCTCGTCTATCAACAACCCAGGTGCTTGACACATTCCGGCTCTCCGCCTACATTGCTAGATTCTCCAGTTGGCCCGGTGGGCTGCGAGGGGAGGGTGTCGCGCGGCTCCGCCGATTTTGCCGGTAGTATCCCGCAGATTTCTTCCAGCGGCCGACCCCATGAGACAAACACATGGCAAGCAGGTGATAGCATGGTTCCCGACAGGCGAACATCAAAGGCAGTCAAGCGTGCTCGAAGGTCGCACTTGGCGATTCGACCCGTAAACCTCGTTCCTTGCCCGAAGTGTGGCAATGCGAAGATGCCGCACAGAGCTTGCGCGAACTGCGGCTACGTCAACGCCAAGGTCGCGATCAAGATCAAGACCGAGGAGTCATAGACGACAATGCGAATCGCGCTCGATGCCATGGGGGGCGATCACGCACCTGCCGAGATCATTCGCGGTGCGGTAGAAGGTCTTCCCTTCCTCGGGGCGGACGACCGACTTATCCTCATTGGCCAACAAGACGTCATCGAGCAGCATCTCGCTTCTGACGGCAAGGCCCGCGCGAAAATGGATATCATCCACGCCTCGCAGGTCATCGACATGGCCGAGTCTCCCGTCGAAGCGATCCGACAGAAAAAAGATTCCTCGATCATGGTGATGGCCAAACTCGCTGCTCAGCGTGAGGTGGATGTCGTTATCAGTGCTGGAAACACCGGCGCCTGCGCGGCTGCCTGCCAACTGAAAATGCGAACCCTTGGCAAGGTTGCCCGGCCCGGTATCGCGGTCGTCCTGCCGTCGTTCAGCGGTCCTTTGACCATCTGCGACGTCGGTGCGAATGTCGCCCCCAAACCGCACCATCTCCTTCAGTACGCGCAGATGGCGACGGTCTACGCCGAGCGGATGCTCAAAATCGAGAACCCGCGCGTCGGTCTGCTCTCCATCGGTGGCGAGGAGGTCAAGGGAAATCCACTCGTCAAGCAGACCGCCAAACTGATCAGAAAAGACGAGACACTCAACTTCGTCGGCAATGTCGAAGGGGGCGATGTCCTTTCGGGCGCCTGCGAAGTCGCGATCTGCGACGGCTTCGTCGGCAACATCGTTCTCAAGCTCCTCGAGGGGTTGGCGGAGGGTCTCTTCAAGACAATCCGGCGGGAGATCGCCGCCGAAAACCCGGACCTCGCCGGCCACTTCGATCCTGTTGTCAAGGCCGTCTGGGCGAAGCATGATTATAGTGAATACGGCGGCGCGCCACTCCTGGGCGTGAACGGAGCTTGTATCATCTGCCACGGCAGTAGCGGAGCTCGTGCGATCAAGAATGCCGTCCGGGTCGCCGTCGAGTACATTAAGAGCGACCTGAACAACCACCTTGAAGAGCGGCTCACTGAGGAACCCGTCGATGGCTAAATCGCTCGGTGTCAAGATCGCGGGGACCGGGCGAGCGCTTCCCGTTCGTGTTCTCGATAACCAATATTTTGTTGACCGACTTGATACGAATCACGCGTGGATCGAAGAACGCACGGGGATCATCTCTCGTCACGTTGTGTCGGAGGGGGAATCCACCGCTACCCTCGCAACGGATGCCGCGAGGAAAGCCCTGGATAACGCCGGCCTCACGCCGGACGATCTCGACATGATCATCGTGGCGACAATCACGCCCGAATTCACCTTCCCATCCACAGCCTGCTGCGTCCAACGCGAACTCGACGCAGCTCCGATTCCTGCGTTCGATATCGCGGCGGCGTGCAGTGGCTTCATCTACGCCCTGATCATGGGAACCTATTTCCTCCAGGGCGACCTCTTCCGAAACATCCTGGTCATTGGCGCGGAATCCATGTCCCGGATTACGGATTTCGATGACCGTGCCACCTGCATCCTGTTTGGCGACGGCGCCGGCGCCGCGGTTCTCTCAAAAGTACCGGACAACTCGGGGCCGGCCCTCCTGCGTCATCGGTTGCACGCGCAGGGAAAAGGCGCCGAAATCCTCACCGTGCCGGCCAGTGGCGTACATCTCACGCCTTCACACATGACCGTCGACGAAAAGCTCCACTACATCAAAATGCAGGGCAAGGAAGTCTACAAACTGGCCGTCAAGAAGAACTTCGAGATGATCAGCAGAACGATCAAGGATTGCGGTCTCTCTGCCGAAGACATCGCCCTGGTGATCCCGCACCAGTCGAATCTCCGCATCATCGAGTCGGCCCGAACGAAGCTGGGTATGAGCAAGGAGCAGATGTTCGTCAACATCGACCGCTACGGAAACACCTCTGCCGCCTCCGTGCCAATCGGACTTGACGAGGCGAGAGAAAGTGGTCGCGTCAAGGATGGGGATACCGTTCTTCTTGCCGCCTTCGGCGCGGGTTTCACTTGGGCTTCCGCGCTTCTCCGGTTATAAGTACTGTGTTATGCTCCATTCTCGAAGAGAGGAAGACGGAGGATTCCCGGTTTGAGCAAGACAGCATTCATCTATCCCGGACAGGGCGCCCAGGCAGTGGGAATGGGGAAGGACGTGGCACAGGTCTATCCTGTCGCTGGAGAGGTGTTTGATCACGCCAACGAAATCCTCGGCTTCGATCTGAAAACCCTCTGTTTCGATGGCCCCCCCGAAAGGCTCAATGCCACGGACATCTCACAGCCCGCCATTTTTGTCACCTCGGTGGCAATCTACCGCGTACTCAAAGACCTCGGCGTCATCGAAAGCGAGAATCCGCAAGCTATGGCAGGGCTCAGCTTGGGCGAATACACAGCCCTGCATCTGGCCGGGTGGCTCAATTTTGAAGACTGCCTTCGCCTCGTCGCCGAGCGAGGCCGCCTCATGCAGGTCGCCTCAGAGGCCAGCCCAAGCGGCATGGTCTCGATTATCGGACTCGACGAGCCCAAGGCCGAGGAACTCTGCCGCCAGGCCGCTGGGGGCGGCGTGCTTGTCCCCGCTAACTTCAACTGTCCAGGGCAGATAGCCATCTCCGGAGACAAGGATGCCTGCGACCGCGCCTTGGAAATCGCAGACCTATTCGAAGCGCGTGCAGTCCCGCTCACCGTGGCAGGTGCTTTCCACTCTCCGCTGATGGAATCAGCCGCCCAGGGCTTGAAGCCAGTGCTCGCGTCATCAAAGATGAAGACTGGGCGAATAGGTGTGGTGTCAAACGTCTCCGCTGACTATCATGCCGATCCTGATAACGTTCGAGCGCTGCTCCACCGGCAGGTCGCGAAGCCCATTCGGTGGCAGGCCTCGATCGAACGCCTGATCGCCCAAGGCTTCGACCGCTTTGTGGAGATTGGACCGGGCAAGGTGCTCACTGGACTGATGCGGAGAATCAATCGGTCCGTCAAGGCCGTCAATTTTTCGTCGGCCGAGTCAATCGAGAAAGGCGTCGCCTGTCTCGGTGTATGAAGAATACGCAGGATGGTCTGATACCCTGTGAATGCCCTCGCGACAAGGTTGGACTGACTCCATGGCAAACCTCGTGGATCGAGTTGCTATCGTAACCGGCGGTTCCCGCGGCATCGGCCGCGCTATTAGCCTCGCCCTTGCCAAGGAAGGCTGTACCGTCATCGCCAGTGCGCGCAACGCCGAACGTCTGGGTTCTCTCCCGGCCGAGGCGGCTGATGCCCGCTGCACTGGCAAGATCATTCCGCGCACCCTTGATGTCACGGACGCGGATATCATCGAACAATGGGTGGACGACATCGCCACGGAGTTCGGCAGGCTCGATATTCTTGTCAATGATGCCGGCATTACCCGAGATGCCCTCATCATGAACATGACGAACGAGCAGTTCGACGAGGTGATGAACACAAACCTTCGTGGCGTCTTTCTGCTCACCAGGGCCTCAGGCAAGCATATGGTCCGCGCCAGGTGGGGACGCATGATCAACATCACCAGCGTCTCCGGCATCATGGGAAATAGTGGACAGTCCAATTATGCGGCGAGCAAAGCAGGTGTCATCGGGCTGACCAAGTCTGTTGCAAAAGAACTCGCCCGCCGAGGAGTTACCTGCAACGCGGTGGCGCCCGGCTTCATCAAGACCGACATGACCAACATCCTCTCGGAGAAGGTCAAGGAGCAGGTTCGCCCATTGATTCCAATGCAAAGGTTTGGCGAACCCCACGAAGTCGCCGCCGCCGTCGCGTTTCTCGCGTCCGCGGAGGCAGGGTACATCAACGGGCAGGTTTTGGTCGTGGACGGAGGCCTGCACATGTAAATGCGCGACGACGGTCGTCCAATGTCGGGGGGGCCGGGCCGGTGAGAGGCTCCACGGATGTCCAGACTTCGGCGGATCGTTCCCGCCTCGGGCCGGGCAGCATGTCGGGGCCATGTGTGGATTATGGCAGGGAACCCGATTCTCCATTATCGAAGTGCGTAGGAAGTCAAAAACGGAGATTAGAGCCGTGGCAGTATCGACAGAAGAGATCAAGGATAAAGTCGTCAAAATCGTCAGCGAGCAGATGGGGGTCGAGAAATCCGAAATCACCCTCGAAACTTCGTTCGTCAATGATCTGAACGCCGACTCGCTCGACACGGTCGAGTTGGTCATGGAATTCGAGGATGCGTTCGAGATGAGTATCCCGGATGAAGAGGCGGAGAAGATCCAAACAGTCGGCCACGCCGTGAATTACATTTGCAAAGCACAAGAGGCATAATGCCTCGTCCGTCTTTGCCGGCGGATGTCGCCGCGATTCTTTGCGGCGACGCTACTGGGGATGTAACGAATGGCCTACCAGCATCGTGTTGTCATTACGGGCATGGGGCTTGTCAGTCCACTCGGAAATGAGATCGATCTCTTTTGGGATCGGTTGGTTGCCGGCAAGAGCGGTATCGACACTGTGAAACGCTTCGAGACGGAGGGTTTCAGTGTCCGCATTGGCGGCGAATGCGATGAGTTCGATCCCACCCGATACATCGAACCAAAGGCGATGAAGCGACTGGATCGCTTTGCGCAAATGGCCGTTTGTGCCGCGACCGATGCCTTTAAGGCCGCCGGTCTCGAAAACGGCGCCGGCGATCCCGCACGCCTCGGAGTCATCATCGGCTCCGGAATCGGCGGCCTCGGTGAAATGGAAGACCAGCACGACCGACTTCGCAAGAAGGGGCCTGGCAAAGTCTCCGTGTTCACGATTCCCAAATTGATGGTGAACGCGGGTAGTGGAAACATCTCCATCCTCTTCGGCGCCAAGGGGCCCAATACTTCCGTCGCCACTGCTTGCGCCTCAGCCACCAATGCCATGGGCGACGCCTTCCACACGATCACCCGCGGCGATGCCGACGTCATGATCACCGGCGGCTCCGAAGCCGCAATCACCCCTCTGGGGCTCTCCTCGTTCGCGGCGATGAGGGCGCTCTCCTTCCGGAATGAAGACCCGGCCGCGGCCTCCAGGCCCTTCGATCGAGATCGAGACGGCTTCGTCATGGGCGAAGGCGCCGGCATCCTCATTTTCGAGGAGCTCGAACATGCTCGCGCGCGCAGCGCGCCGATCCTGGCCGAGGTGCTCGGTTTCGGAATGAGTGCCGACGCCTATCACCTTACCCAGCCCGACGAAAAAGGCAGCGGTGCAAAGGCATCGATGCAAGCGGCAATCAACAATGCGGGAATCTCACCGGACCAGGTGGATTACATCAACGCGCACGGGACATCCACACCCCTTGGAGACATCGCCGAGACCATCGCACTCAAGGCCGTCTTTAAGGACCACGCCCACAAACTCAGGATTACCAGCACGAAAAGCTCGATCGGCCATCTTCTCGGCGCCAGCGGCGGCGTGGAACTCATCGCAACCGTCCTCGCGATCAAATCGGGCGTCGTCTCGCCAACGATCAACCTGGACAACCCCGGCCCGGAATGCGATCTCAATTACACTGCCAAAACCGCGCAAGATGCCAAGATCAACATTGCCATGAGCAATTCATTCGGTTTCGGCGGCCATAACGCCTCAATCATCATTGGCAAGCTGCTGTAAGCGGCGCCGATCCCCTCATTGATGCGGCTTTCAAGTTTCCTTTCCGCGGAGTCGATAACACACCAGGGAATGCGTGCGCAAAATCCGCGCAGCCGTTCTCAACGGGAAACCTGAATCCGCGCTACCCTCGGTTCGACTTGTATGTTCACACAGGAAGACATTGACGCTGTCCTTGCTGAAGCAGAAGATGCCGTCGACACACTCTCGAACAATGTTGGCGAACTCACCAAGGCCGCGTCTTCTCCAAAACCCGCACCCACGCCTGTGAGGCAAACTTCCGCGCCGGCAACGGTCCCCATGCCCGCCGCCACGCCGGCTCCACAACCACCGCCGCGGATCGTCTCGGAAACCGAACGAATCCAGCGAATCCTCAAGCTCAAAGTCCCTCTCGTCGTTCGCCTCGCCAAACGACACATGTCACTCAGAGAAATCCTCCAGATCATGCCAGGCACCATCCTCGAGTTCTCTCGAACGGTTCACGAGGAGCTGGACGTCATGATCAACAACCACCAGATTGGCTCCGGCGTTGCCGTCAAGGTCAAAGAATCCTTCGGAATTCGCATTACCTATATTGGCGATATCAGGCGTCGTATCCAGTCTCTCGCTGGTTGATCTTGCGCCCCGGCGATATAATGCCGCCGGACAAAAACGAACCTCCGCGAGAATACCATGCGAACCATCGTCACCGGCGCGGCCGGTTTCATAGGCTTTCATCTCTGCCAAACATTGCTCGCCGCCGGCCATGACGTCGTTGGTATCGACAACCTCCTCACCGGCAGCGAAACCAACGCCCACGATCTCCAGCACAATGACCGATTCACTTTTCGCCGCCACGACATCACCAAACCCCTCCGGTTAGGCGGCCCGGTCGACCGCATCTACAACCTTGCGTGCCCCGCCTCGCCGGTGGATTTCCGCGACCTCGCGGTCGAGATCATGGACGTCTGTAGTCTCGGCGTGCGAAACATGCTGGACCTGGCCCGTGACAAAACCGCCGTCTTTCTCCAAGCCTCCACCAGCGAATGCTACGGCGATCCCGAGGAGCATCCGCAAACCGAAACATACTTCGGCAACGTCAACCCTATCGGCCCGCGCGCGCCCTACGACGAAGGCAAACGCTTCGCCGAAGCCCTCACCATGACATACCACCGCCTCTTCGGAATGCAAACGCGCCTAGTCCGCATCTTCAACACCTACGGCCCGCGTATGCGAGCCGACGACGGGCGCATCCTTCCGAACTTCGTCAATCAGGCGATCGACGACCGACCCCTCACCGTGCACGGCGACGGCTCGCAAACAAGGTCATTCTGTTTCGTGGAAGACCTCGTTGATGCGATCATCCGCACCGGCGAGAGTGACTTCGTCGAGCCAATCAACATCGGCAGCGATACGGAAATCACCGTCAACCAGGCCGCCCAAGCCGTGATTGAACTGACCGGCAGCAAAAGTAAAATCGAATTTGTCGATCGCCCCACCAACGACCCAGAGCGCCGCCGCCCCGATCTCTCAAGAGCTCAGGCGATCCTGGATTGGCGCCCCATCCAACCCTGGCGAGATGGTTTCGCCACAACAGTTGATTACTTCCGATCCCTACGGCAAACCGCCTCGTCGTCCGAGAGGCCCTAGACGTACCGCAACAGCCAATCCCTAATCGTCAATCGGAAAGCTCCCTCACCCGCCCACACAGCCCACGGATCGCAATCCGTGGGTCCGATACCCGAGGTGTCCAAACTGCACCACACCTGCGTGTATTCTTGCTCACCTGACGCCGGTGAGTTTCGGGGGGATGATTGTGTGGTGAATTCGGAGTCGCGTTTTCCAGAAATTATCGGCCCAAAAAGAATACAACACCCAGCCTACAGGAAGGGGGTTCCCTCAAAAACCGTACAAAAAAGGGACCGGTAACCGTTGACGGGGGGGGGCGATTCTGGTATAGTCGTAGGTAATAGGAGTGATCCGCGAGGACTGCGCGGCGAGGAACTTGAGCGGAGGGTCGGCGCAGTGAGTTTGTGGAACGCTTTGCGAGGAGTGAGAAAGATGAAATCGCTATTAGTGTTTGCGAGTGTTTGCTTCCTTGTGGGTTTAACACTGAGTGCGCCTCAGGATGTCCGCGCCAATGATGATGATTGGACAGGAGACATCGCTGGCGCCGGTGCGGCCTTTACCGTGGAAGCCGAACACGAAGACGCCTATCCCTGGAAGGGGTGGTACCACGTCTACGCCACGAACACGGGAGCCGAACCGTGGGGTGACTTCCACTTTGGCATCTTTGATCCCATCGGAGGCCAGAACATCTCCAACGTCCATTTCCTGGACGCCAGTATGGGCGGCAACGATCCCTACAGTTCGCAGGCTCCGCTGACGTGGGACATCGATAACGACGTGGTTGGCGCAACGATCGATTTGTTTTACTACACCGACCCGGTCCTCCCGGGAGAGTCGGCCGACTTTCACGTCTGGACGGCAAACCCTGACCACCTATCGTTTTTCGGTATCTACTTTTGGCCCACTCCGGTTCCCGAGCCCGCCACAATCTCGCTTCTCCTCCTCGGCGGCCTCGTGGTTCTCAGGCGGAGAAGGTAAAAAAGCTTCAAACGACGGTAAACACAAGGCGTGGTTCTCCAAAAGGAAAGCCACGCCTTTCTTCTGCGCTGAAAGCAATGTTCGATTTCCCTAACACAGCGACGCCCCGGACTCACGAATCGTGAATCGCCAATCTCGATTCTCCGACCGCCTGGCTTACCGGGGCCGCATGGGGCAACTCGTTGACCCGTGTTCGAGATAAAAAAAAACTAGGGTGGCAAAGTTTGCTTGAGCAAGAGAGCTTCAAAATGGCGA
>CAZTAR010000110.1:0-11864 GCA_964611695.1 uncultured Planctomycetaceae bacterium
ATTGCGCTTGCCACCAAGGATGTTGGACTCCCGCCGGCCAGGTTTGAATTCATGCAGGGAACCCCGCTATGTTCGGATTAAACCTGATCTAATAGATGTAGTAGGTGTTTACAATACGAACGTGAAGCGCAATTATTGCGCGTTACGATCGTGTCGAAAGGGTGCTCGCCATTACCGCCCCCCCATTCCACCGCCGCTCAAGCCTCGACCCAGTTCGATCCCCACCGAATCGAAGATCAACGTTGTGTTACCGCTTCGGCTGATCTCGAATTCCGCCCTGCCGACCGCCTGAACAGCCTTCCGCACGGCCTCCACAGTTGTCTGCTCCGCAAGTTCGGGAATAGACGCCTCATACGGCAGAGCGACTGGGGCCAGACCCACCGCGGCCCGATGAATGTCCCGCAGAATCGTGGAAACCACGGCGAGAACCATCGTTTGGCCCGCGCGAGCCGCATTTGTATCAACTGCCTCCTCGTCATTCTGGTCCTTGAAAAGAGACGCGAACCCCTGGGCCATCTCCAGCAGGGCCTTGCCGCTCTGCAACGGATCGCCCGAGGCCCCCCGCAGCACCTGCAACACTTCCTCGGAACGGTCGTAGATATTCGCCTCCGCAAGACGCAGACTCATCCCCAGGCTGCCCTGCGCCAATTCGGCCAGGAACATCGCTGACTCCGCGGACGCGCCATGCATGCTCGTGAGCTGCTCGACAATGAACTCGACCGGCAATCTCCGGAAGACGACATGTTGACACCGCGATCGCGTCGTCGGCAGCAACGCATCCTCCGCACTCCCCAACAAGATCAGGAAACTGTGATCCGGCGGCTCTTCAAGCGTCTTGAGCAGGGCGTTCTGCGCCCCAGGGCTCATCCTCTCAGCTTCGGAGACGACAAAAACCTTGGCCCGACCGCGGCTCGGCATCAGACCGATCTTCTGAATGAGAAAGTGGCGCACGACATCCACGCCCAACTGGATCGCCTTACGTCGCTGGACGGTCCGATCAGGATGGTGCTTGTTCAGAGTTCGATGAATCCGGTGGAAATCGGGATGGTTTCCGGCCGCGAAGAGGCCACATTCCACGCACTCGCCGCAGGCGTCGAGCCAATTGGCCTGGACCTCTTCCTCACCTGGTCCGGACGCTATGCTATGGGGTGCCTCCACCACCCGGGGACTTTCGCACAATAGAACAGCGGCCAGACGCGAGGCCAGCATCTCCTTGCCGACGCCTGTGGGACCGGTGAAAAGATAGGCATGCGGCACACGGTCTGTGTTGAGCGCCCGTTGCAAACGCTGCTGGGCAGCATCCTGGAAGAGCACGTCAGAAAGAGGCATCAGCCAAGGCCTCCATCACACGCGCATGGACTTCATCGACCGTGCCGTGGCCGTCTACGATGCTGACCGGGGCCGGATAGTAGGTGGGAAGGTCAAGAAATTTCTGCCGGACTCGATCGTGGAATTCCAAAGGGCGGGCCTCCATGGCATCGGTCTCGACATCGTGAAACAACGTCGGCTGGCCTTCCGCCCCGTTGCTCCTCCGCTTCCGTTGGGCCTGAGTCTTGCGGCCTGTCCTGGCGAAGCCGTCCCTTGGCGGGAGATCGATGACGATCGTGTGATCCGGCCATGATTCGCCGATCGCGAAGGCGGCCAACTCGACGACGCGGTTCGGATCAAACCCAGCGGCACCCTGGTAAGCACAGGTTGCGGAAACGTAGCGGTCGCAGATGCAGGCGACGTTCCGCTTCAGGGCGGGCTCGATGACCTCATGGAGCAACTGCGCCCGAGAGGCCATGAACAACAGTGTTTCACACCGAACGTTCATCCCCGATAAGTCGTGCCCGAGGAGGACATGGCGGATTCGATCGCCGATCAGCGTTCCGCCGGGATCACGCGCGGTCACGCATGCGATATCATGCAAAGCGAGGGCCTCCACGAGCAGACGCATCTGCGCGCCCTTCCCGGAGCCGTCGCAACCGTCAAACACGATAAACTTGCCTCGTAGCCGTTCGAGCACTTCCTGGGACAACTCAATCACCCCGTTGGGTTTTAATGGCCTCAAACACCTCGCTCGCGTTGTAGCTCGAGCGGACGAAGGGCGCGGCCGCGACCGACCGAAAGCCCATTTCTCGTGCCTCCGCGGCGATTTCCTCAAACTCCGCCGGCGGTAGATAGCGAACGACCGGCGTGTGCCGCGGAGAAGGCCGAAGGTATTGCCCAACGGTCAGAATGTCTACACCCGCCTCGCGCAAGTCTCGCATTGCTTGCGACAATTCCTCTCGCGTCTCCCCGAGGCCGACCATCAGACCGCTCTTTGTAAAGCCGCGGGGCAACATCCGCTTGACCTTCCGCAGAACGTCGAGGCTCCGCCCGTAACCCGCCTGAGGACGAATCGTTGGTGAAAGCCGTTCGACCGTCTCCTGATTGTGGTTGTAGATGTCCGGCCTCGCGTCGCATAACGTTGTCAGCAGTTCGTCCCGGGCGTGGAAATCCGCCGGAAGGACTTCGACGACACATTCCGGCGACTTGGCGCGAACGGCGTGGACACAGGCGGCGAAATGCCCGGATCCTTCGTCCGCCAGGTCGTCGCGCGCCACGGACGTAATCACGACATGGCGAAGACCCAAGGCGGCGGCGGCCTCTCCCAAACGGTGCGGTTCATCGGAATCAGGCGGATTGGGTCGAGCCGAAGAAACGGCACAGAATCGGCAATTCCGGGTGCATCGATCGCCCAGGATCATGAAGGTCGCATGCCGCCGCGACCAGCATTCCCCCAAATTCGGGCAGCGAGCCTCTTCACAGACCGTCGCGACACCGCTCTGGGCAACGATGCCTCGGGTCCTGAGCAGCACGTCTCCCGCCGGGAGTGGCCTCTTCAGCCATGAGGGCAGGCGGCGGATCGGTTTTGCATTCTGGTCAGGTTGTTGGAGTCGCATCAGACGCAGTCCCCATCCAGCCTCTGGAGTTGCCAGCCAGGCTCAAGCGGCTGATCCCTCAGAGCTTCTGTTCCCGCATATTGCCCCACCAGCCGATCCACCGCCCGGCCAAGGCCAGGGGCTCTCGTGTCGCCAGGGTTGTTGGCGCCCCCGTAGTATAACCTTTTTACGAGCAGCATCGAATGGTATAATGAGGTGAAACCAGACCGCCGGCGCCTCTTCACCATTCAATCGCTGCAAGGTGGGTCATGTTCAAACTCGAAAAAATCCTGTTCCCATCGGACTTCTCCGATCTGTCTCTCCACGCCCTGGGTTTCGCTCGCTCACTCGCGGAGACCTACAACGCCGAGTTGCACGTCATCCATGTTGTGGACGAGGCGTGCCAGTATTGGATGGCCGTCGGACCAAACACCCTTCCCGTCGGCCCGCCGGTGGAAGAACTCGTCAGCGCCGCACGGGAAGCCTGCGACAGACTCGTCGCGGAGCATCTTGGTGGGACCGACCTCCATATCGAAACCGCAGTGCTGACCGGGAGACCCTTCATGGAGGTCATCCGATACGCGCGCGACGAGCATTTCGATCTCATCGTCCTGGGAACGCACGGGCGAAGCGGCTTGAAACACGCGCTGCTCGGTTCCGTGGCGGAAAAGGTAGTCAGGAAATCGCACTGCCCCGTGTTGACGATCCGCCATCCGGAGCACGACTTCATCATGCCGTAGGGACGGAACCTGCGAGCTCGGTCCGGCTTGGGAATCGGAAGCTTCGTCTTTTCTAGCGATGCCTTATCAGTGTAGAATGTCCCCAATGCAGTCAGCCACGCCACCACCTCACCTCGCCAGTCAGAAACACGCGGAACAGGAGTGGCAGCGTTACATCCTCCTTTGCGTCGCCATCATTGCCTTGTGTATCGCCCTCAAGCTGCCGACGCTGTTCTATGAGCGTCTCGAATATGACGAGCAGATCTATTGGGAGTTGACTAGGAACTGGCTGGAGACCGGCGACTACTCGTTACGCGGCACATCGATCCTCGGCGAACTACCGCCCGGGGTGTATGATCGCCCTTTGTTTCATCACCCGCCTTTGTTCCCGATCCTGTTGGCGCCGTTCGTCGCCGCCGACAACATGCAGGCTGCGATTCTGGTCTCATGGTTGGGCCACGTCCTGGCCGTGGTTGGTGTCGCGATAATCTGTTGGGCTTGGCGCCGCCAGTCGTGGCATGCCACGAATATGCTGCTCTGGCTTCCGGTGGCGGCGGTCGCGCTCGATCCCGTCTTCACCTTTTGCTCTCGCAAGGTGTGGCCTGACAATCTTGCCGGCGGGCTTGCCGCGTTGAGCATGGGGCTGTTCTGCATCGCAGCCGCACGACGCCGCACGATATGGGCTGTCCTCGCAGGTGTGACCCTTGGCCTGGCCGCGATGACCAAACTGCCGGCCCTGATCCTCATGCCGATCGCAGGCTTACTGCTATGGCTCACGGCCACCACTGGTGCACGAACGCGCCGCCGCTTGTTGCTGGCGGCTGCGTTGCCCTTGGGGATCATCCTCCTGCCGTGGTTCGCGGTGTTCTACTCGCACTATGCGTGCTTTCTGCCGCATTGGATCCACCCGGACCAGGCGTTGATCGAAATGAGCGGTCTGTCCCGTCGAGCAGTGTCACAGCCATGGCACTATTACCTGACGGAGTCGATCCTGGTTTCGCCGCTCGTCGCGGTTGTGCTGGTCGGATATGTCCTTCGACGCCGTCACGTCTTCTCGCCGACTTTCGGGATTCCTCTGGCCTGGGTTTCCCTCACCACCGTCACGCTTACGGTCCTCTGCCTCCGCGGACAGGGTCTGCAACTCCGCTATCTGGCCCCCGCCATCCCCGGCCTTTACGCCATGCTGGCGGCATTGCTCGCCCGCTGCGATGCGAAGCGATCACTCCTGCCGCTGTTTGCGTTGTTGGCGATGATTTACGGTGCGGTCTGCGCCGGATTCTATCTCCTCAACGGCAGCTTCGATGAGATTGCCTCGGTGCCAGGATTCCTCTGGCGGTCGTTCCGAGTCAGCGGCGGACATTAGTGCTTCATGACACCCCAATTGAGGAATCCCAAGGGTGCCACTGGCGGCTGGTCCGCCAGTGCGATCTTGGCCGCTGATACACCCAAGACACTGGCAGACAAGCTGCGGGTGACACCCATCTCGGTAGAGGCCCCGTGAGCAAATCAAGTACTCGTGCAGGATCCGTCCCCCGGGTCGGACGTGGAATACAAACTGTTTGCCTCGGCCGACAGGGGCGTCGGCCGCTACAGAAAAAGTGAATCTTCTCTGGCGAGGGTGCCTGCCATCGGCCGTCGTTACCAGTGTGATCGACCGCGCGCGGAATCCCTAGACAGGATCCCGTCACTTGTATGATTTCGTGTGCGCGGCGCTAGAAAATGCGCGGGTGGGCGAGCAAGCCGTAGTTCTCGACCTCTTGCTCGGTGATCGGATCGAGACCGATCTCGCGGAGTTCCCCGTCGATCCAGGCCCGCATCGACATATTCGTCTTCTGCTCGGCGTAGCTGATCTTCGCCCGCGTAATGATCTCGTGCCGAGACTTATCGTCCGTTACGTTCATACCCCTATGTCCTTCGTGATAATTCGAGGAGTGCAGACAGACTGCCGCGCGTCTGGCGCTCGCGCTGCCTGCTCGACCATCCTGGCCAAAACTGTTCTTTACGATCCGTCGTCAGTTCGACGATTGCATATCGCCTACGTGTGTTCGCTTGTCCCCAAGGAACGACAGGAACCTCGTGCGGTTTCTACTAGAGAAGATACTATACTAATCGGTTTTTTCAACCTTTTCGAGAAGTTTTTGCCTTAATTCCTTAAAAGGCTCGTTTGTGCCAGTTCATCCGAACCCTCTGCCGCAGCCGGACTTAAACCGCGCCCCATTTCCAGCATCGCCGGTCATGATCCGGTGGAATCTTGCCGACCCCCATCAGATAGCATTTGGTCGTCTCAGGCCCCATAAAACGAAATGTCTGGCGGAACAGCGGGAACAACGCCGCTCTCTGAACACGCGTATCCGCCGGAAGCGCCGCCAGCCAACGACGGTACGAACCGTACTCCTTCACCAGCCTGCGAAACACCTGTGCGTTGTGAATTGTGGCCTCGATCTTCCGCCGGTTTCGGATGATGGCGGCGTCCGCGCAGAGGCGATCGACCTCCCGCTTGCCGAAACGCGCCACCCTATCCAGCCGGAACCGCTCAAATGCCTGACGTAGGGCTGCTCGTTTCACCAAGACGATTTTCCATGAAAGCCCGCACTGGAATATCTCGAGCGCCATCCGCTCCAGGTGACCCGGATCGGTGCGAATCGGTTCGCCCCATTCCAAATCGTGGTACGCCGTCAGGATCGGGTCCTGCCCCACCCAGGCACAGCGCCTGAGCCCGTCATTCGGATCGACGATTCGCTTTCGTGTCGCCATGATGACTCCGTGGACCACCCCACCCTCCTTTCCTACACGCCATCCAATGCAAAATCAAGCCTGCGATGAGGCATGGCAGGAGCCCTCGGTTCTGATCGGAGGGGGGCATCCGCGCAATTGGTTTACCATCATGCAAGGTTCGCGAAAAAGGATTCCCGCATTGTGGATGCGAGATAGGATTCTCGCCCTTGCGTGCCTTTTGAACAGCAGACACACTCACGTGGTTGTCATCACAAGGCCACACGCGTATTGTCAGGCGAAGGAAACGCCACTCATACCGCCCCTTTGCGAGAAGGCCGATGCCCGAGACTGAGATTCGACTTGCCGAGCCCGGAGAACTTCGCAAGATTTTGCGGCTCACCCTCGCCACACGAGGAAGGACTCCCTCGGAACTCGAACGCCAAATCACGACCTTCGTCCACTACGCACGCGAACTCTCCATCGACCTTGGAAGCCATTGGCTTTGCACACGCGACGGACGCCCCCTTAGCGCCGGCACCCTGATCGAGTCACCGGGTCGCACGGCCACGCTCTTGCTGCCTGACAGCGCCTCGGCCCCGGTGGATCATCAGACCCTGGCCGACTTGATCTCTCGGGCTGTCGTTTATGTGTCGAATCGGGATATCCGTCTGCTGCAGTGTCTCATCCACCCCGACGACGGTGTCACATTGATGGCACTTGAAAAAACCGGCTTCGACCCGCTTGCGACGCTTCGTTACCTGGAGTTGGTCGTAGCCGAACAGTGGCTCGACAATGCACCGCCGCCCAAACTCCTCGCCGATGGTTCGAGCGAGTGGGTCACCTATGACGATCACCATCACGACGAATTCGCAAGACTGATCTCCGCCACGTATGAGGACAGCCTCGATTGTCCCGGCCTGTACGGGCTGCGCCATATCGATGACGTCATTGAGGGCCACAAGGCGGCGGGAAAATTCGATCCGCGACGCTGGATGCTCCTCCGGTGTCATGGAGAGGCCGCGGGCTGTATCCTGTTCATGGAGAATCCGATTCGCGCCACCCTTGAACTCGTGTACATGGGCGTGCATCCGGAGTTCCGTCAAAAGGGAATCGGCACAGCCTTGTTACGCCACGGATTGACGCTGGCGCAGGATTGGGCGTTCGGGTCCGTCGCCGTCGCAGTGGATGATGAGAATGCTGTCGCGCGCAACATGTACGAACGTATCGGCTTTCGCACAACCACCTGCCGCCGCGCGCTCATCCACCCGTTTCACTCAACCCGCGATAGCGATTGAAGATGCGTGTGAAAAGGGTGAGTTGTCCACCGCTTTTGCACGCTCCGTCGCGTGGTGTGTGTAAGCCGTGGACGAGAATTTTTCTCGGCGCGCAACCTCCTGACAACATTGCGACGACACCCTGTTTACAACTTTCCCTTCAGATTTCTTCGTTGACGCGCGATGGTGCGCCACGTAAACTCCGCGTCGTCTGAAACGTCGATAACAGTACTGACAATCGGGTTCGACCACGGGCAACACACAGTCTCCAGCCCAGGACCAAGGGTCGCCGAAACCACGATTCGACAATACTGAACAAGCATCATAAACCCAAAAACCGCAGCCCCACGCGGAGTGGTGAAGGAGCGCGCCGTGTCCACGCAACTTGACAGCATCGCCGGACAAATCCATTCGAAGATCGAAGAACTCATCGGTGGCCAGCGATACAAGGTCTGGTTCAAAAATTCCACGCAGATCACATGCGAAAACGGATTCGTCAAGGTCGGCATTCCCAATCTCTTTATCGGCGGCTGGATCGAAGACCACTTCTCCGGCGCGATTGCCGAGGCGGCAAAGCACGTCCTCGGTGAAGAAACACCGGTCACTTTCGCGATCGATCCGGTTCTCTTCCGCAACCTCCGAAAGAGCCAACTCAACTCGCAGGCGGCCTTCATCGAGAAGAACGCCGAGCAGGCCATCCGGGGCGTCGGTGGCAAGAACGGCCAAGAACGCGCCTATCTTCCACCCGGCCGAAAGCTCCGGGGGAAGCTGATCGATTTCGTCGTCGGTCCATCGAATCGCCTCGCTTATTCCGTCGCCCAGGCCGTCGTCGATACGCCGAACCGGGAATCGAGCCCCGTCTTCTTCCACAGTGGATGCGGCCTTGGCAAGACGCACCTTCTCCAGGGCATTGCCAACGCACTGAGCGCCGAGCGGCCCACGGTGCGCTGGCTCTACGCCACGGGCGAAGAGTTCACGAACCAATTCCTCTACGCCCTCCGCGAGCGGACGCTCGATGCCTTTCGGCACAGATTCCGAAACATCGATGTCCTGCTCCTGGATGACATGCAATTCATCGCCAACAAACGCGCCACGCAGGAAGAGTTCCTCCATACCTTCAACGCGATCGAAGCCGGCGGCAAACGGGTGATCCTCGCCTCGGACGCCCATCCGAAAATGATCGGCGATCTCTCGGACTCCCTCGTCAATCGCCTCATCGCCGGGATGGTTGTCCGCATCGAGCAGCCTGACTTTGAGACGAGGTGTGAGATTCTGCGTCGCCGTGCTGTCGCGACGCACCACCAGGTGCCGGCGCCCGTCATTCACTACATCGCCAACAAGATCCGAGCCAATGTCCGCGAGATCGAAGGGTGCCTGCTCAAACTCCTTGCCTACGCGTCACTGATCAAGAGCCCGATCACACTCGGCCTCGCGCGCCAAGCGCTTGAAGAGCACCTCACGCAAACCGGCAAGATCCTCACCGTCAGTGATATCGAACAGAGCGTCTCCACGTTTTTCGGGCTCACGCCGGCCGACCTGCACACGTCGCGGAAATCGCGAACCATCGCCCTCGCCAGGAATATCGCCATGTATCTGGCGCGAAAGCACACGGAACTCAGCTTCCCAGAAATCGCCCGGCTCATGGGCAACAAGAACCATACGACCGTGTTGCTGGCGTGTCGCCGAATCGGCAAGCTCGTGGAAGATAACGCCGATGCCACATGGCTCAGCGCGGCCGGTCCCCAAAAGCGGAATATCCGCGAGTTGATCGCATGCCAGGAAGAACAGCTCAATTGCTCGACGATGCCGTGACCGCGCTAGTGCTCTGTCACTGGTCGAGTGATGGGTGCCACTGGCAGCTTGTCTGCCAGTGTCTTGCGCGTGTCAGCGGCCAAGATCGCACTGGCGGACAAGCCGCCAGCGTCCTGTGAGCGGTTGTTGGTAATTTCGCACTGGCGGACAAGCCGCCAGTGGCACACACGTTGCCTGCGTATCACTCACATGACGCTTGACAGAGCCCTACCGCATCACGATCGAGCCAGTGCCAGTTGAGATGTCATACGTCGGCCCCGCTGTACCGACCGTGCCTTCCGCGGAGCCGCCGACGAAAGAATTCTTCACGGACACCCCTTGGTGCCCTGAGATTCGAATCGACCCGGTTCCGGTCACCATGCGGAATTTCCCCTCGGCCCCGGCCGGGAGAAGCAAATCCACACTGCCGGTACCCGCGCCGAGGTGCACATCCTGGCTCGGCGGCGTGCCAGTCACCTGCAGGGAAACGTCCCCGGTTCCGCTTGAGGCCTTCAAACTGCCGAGCACATCAGCCACCTGAACCTTGATATCTCCCACCCCTGTTTCGGCGATTACGCCCGCCGTCGAAGGCGATTTCAACTCGATGCCGCCGACGCCGGTTGAGAGCTTGGCAATTCCCAACATTCCTTCGAGGCGCAGCATCCCTACACCACTATACGCGTCCACCGTCGTCATCCGCTCCGGCAACCGAACGACCAACGACACACCCCAATCCTGTTCGTCGGGTTTCCCGGTGTGGGCGTCTTCGATGATCAGCCGCCGGCCTTGGACGACCATATTGACGTGATCAGCGAATTCGCCTGAAGCCTTCACCGCATCTGCACGCCCTCGTCGAATTCGTACTTCCGCCGTAATCGAAACGACATCCTGAGTTCCCGCAATGACTGAGATGTCACCCACGCGAGTCTTCACGCGGACCTCATTGATCTCCTCAGAAAGTGCCTGCTGACTGGAGACCGTGGTGAACGGGACAAGCGAGCCCCGTGTCCCAGGGCCACAACCGGCCAACGGCAAAAGAGACGCCACGGTCGCCACCCAAAACGCTCCCAAGTGACGGGCGGCGAAAATCCGCCTGCGCGCCGTCAATGGGGTGTCGGTTCTTCCGAAGGTCCCTGCCATGATTCTTCCCATACTGACAACTCCCTCTTCTAGTTCCGGCCTTTGGTGATGGTCCCCCCGGCCGTGATGACTTCGAGGTCGCCCGTGCAACCGCTATAGTTGATGTTGCCGGAAGCGGAGTGAATATTTAAAACACCGGTCACATCCTTGACGATCACGCTGCCGCTCGCCGTGCGAATGTTCACATCCGACCCGATGTTCTCCGCCACGACCCTCCCGGAACTCGTGTCCACCCCCAACGGGGCCTTCAGACCCTTGACTTGGATCCCCCCGGATGAGCTACTGAAGTCAACGGGCAAACTCGATGGAATCGTCAAGGTCCACAGCACACGGCCCGATGCGGCCCCCTTCCGCCACTGCTCGTTCAACACGAGGGTGCCACTCGATTCATCCAGAGACATCCTCGGTTCCATCGCACCGGCAGGATTCACGTTGTAGGCGACCTGGACGACCACCTCCGGCGAGTCAGACACCGAGACGTGGCATTCTCCGCTGATGGTGTGGATCTCGATCTTCTCGACGCGCTCGTACTTCTCACGGATATGCCCCTTGCAGAGGTACCGGTTATCCTTCGTGTTCACGACGGTTGACGGGTTCGCAGCACAACCGGCCGCCAAGACCCCGGCCCCGGTAACGACCATCAGGACAACCGACTCGATAAGATGCTTCGTTCGACGCTCCATGACATCATCCCTCCAGTGCGAGAATTGTCTCCGTGCCGAGTGCGGCACAGGGGGTGTTCCGCCCGGTTTCACCGGCGGCTCGTCCGCCAGTGTGTTGTGCCAAACTTTTTTAGATGCGACCGGAGACCGCACGCCGGATAGGATACCTCGGAATGCTGAATGATACCAGACCCGCCACCGATGTTTGGCCCGAGAAAAGCAACCCTGGCCCCGAAAGAGTCGGTCCTCCGTGAGGATTCCCCACAAATCGCCGGCTATAGTTACCGGAACAGGCCGGCAGGAATGAACTCATGGCGACACACCGCCGCAGACCCGATCTATTCGATAGCTCGCGGCTCACAGCCCGTTGATTCACTGTGACGCCAATGTCTCGCTGGTAGTTCTCGACACTCGTGGAATCGCGATCCTGGTCGCTGTTCTTCCCTATGAAACGGGCTGCCAGGCATTGCGGTTCGCCCGAAATCGGCGACACTTGAACTGGGCTATGCCCCCACGGTTACATGCCGCCGCGGGAGATATGGCCACCTGAGTGGCAGGAAAATTGGATGGAATGACGGGCTAGTGTGTTGTCGACCCTAAGTTGGCGGGTTGGTTCCGCCTTGGTATTTGTGGCACCGGCGTCCCGCCGGTGGAAGA